>JALTRC010000537.1 GCA_026998145.1 Gammaproteobacteria bacterium | reverse complement strand
GTGTTGGGGCGGAGGAAATATCCATACTTGTAACCGCAGGCAATGAAGGACCATTGAGTTTCAATGCTTATGATTTTTCTTTATCTGATTTTGACAGAAACAAAGAGCACCCTAATCTAAACACACTTGTTGACATCATTGAAAAAGGGCTGAAGGGTAATAGCGAAAGCTTTGTGCTAATCAATGTTGATGCCTATGTCAAACTCGGTACCCTTCAGCATGTTTTTCCCTCACAGGAAATGAATATGAATGAGAAGGGTAAAACACTGTTTCAATTAGATGGTTGCGCTGCCATGCATAATGTCAAAATTGGTAACGCTATTCGCACCATAGACACCTGGTATCCCCGTTATGCAGAAGAAAAACAGCCTATTGCGATTGAACCTTTTGGCGCAGTAACACAGCGTGGTGATGCTTATCGTAAAAACAAAAAAGAAGGGGATCTATATTCTTTAATGGTGGATTGGGTAAATGATGGGAATTTAACGGATGAGCAACAGGCTTATGTGGTTGCCAATCTGATTCGTGGTGGAGTCTTTAGTAAAAAGAGCGCTAAATAAGGGGTAGTCTATGAATTACTATCAGGATATAACGCTTATCTCAAATGCAGAAATTAACCTCGGATACATCTGGCAAAAAGCCTTTCAGCAGGTGCATATTGCCCTAGCAGATGGGAAAAATGCCAATGGAAACTCTGACATAGCAATATCATTTCCGGGTTACGGTGGCAAGTCTTTTCCGCTGGGTAATAAACTGCGTTTACTTGCTTCAACGCGGGAACAATTACAACAGCTTTATATTGATAAGTGGCTAAATCGTTTATCGGACTACTGCCATTGCACATCCATTAAAGAAGTCCCAGAGGAGGTCAGTGCATTCATGTGTTTTAAACGAGTGCAATTTGATACCAATGTTGAGCGACTGGCGCGCAGGCGAGCAAAACGTAAAGGTGAGTCATTAGAGCAGGCAATGCAGCATTTTACAGGCTTTAAAGATCAGGAAAGTAAATTGCCTTATATAAACATGATTAGCCTGTCTAAAAATAAACGATTCAGGTTATTTATTGAAAAAAAGGAAGGAATTGAGGAGAAAACAGGGGAGTTCAATTGTTACGGTCTCTCCAAAACCGCCACCGTACCCTGGTTCTAATTTTCATGATGCCAGGGCAGGCATAATCTGACGGGATAGATTATATCAATATTGATATAATCAAGATAAGGGACTATGATGAGGAAAGTTGTTTTCGAAGGAAATACACTGGAGATAATTCGTCAGTTATCTGATGATATACGGCACAGAGCTGGTTATGAAATCGATCGCGTTCAAAGGGATAAAGAGCCGGAAAACTGGAAGCCGTTTCCTGCAATAGGACAAGGCGTTCGTGAGATTAGAATTCAGCTTGACGGGCAATACCGGATTATCTATATCGCCAAATATGAAAGCAAGGTTCATGTTTTGCATGTGTTCAGGAAAAAAGCACAGAAAACCCGCAAGTCGGACATTGAAATTGCGAAGTACAGGTTGAAAGAAATCATCAGGAGGTATCAGTAGTTATGTCACAGGAATACACAAGTGTTTGGGATGCCATTGAAGATGATCAGGTAAAAGCCGCGAGCCTGAAATTGCGTTCAGAATTAATGATGAAAGTATCCGAGTATGTTGAGCAGTCAGGCTTAACCCAGTCCCAGGCGGCAAAGCGTTTGGGTACGACTCAACCCAGATTAAATGATGTGCTAAAAGGAAAAATTGAAAAATGCACAGTAGATCGGCTGGTGAATATGCTGTCTGCGGTAGGGTATAAAATTAATCTGAACATTTCCCGTGCTGCTTGAACATTTTTTCAAATTTGTACCAAAAAATCGCTCTTTAAAAATTTGATATATAAAACAATAAGTTACCATAACACTAAAAATAAAGGTTAAATTGCCTTAAATAGTATAAGTGTTTGTTGTAACTTATTTTTTTGCTGGTATTCTGCTGTTCACTGCCGCACAGGCAGCTTAGAAAATTTAGTGATTTCGATACAGATATGGGGAGCTGTTCACTGCCGCACAGGCAGCTTAGAAACTATAGGTCAAAGCCCCGCGTTGGGGCTTTTTTGTTCACTGCCGCACAGGCAGCTTAGAAAAATGCAGGCGAATATGCAAGTTTTACATACAGGTTCACTGCCGCACAGGCAGCTTAGAAATGTTGTTGTCCAATTAGCAGTTGATATATAGCGTTCACTGCCGCACAGGCAGCTTAGAAAACAGCAAGAAATGTTTAAAACTGGGATAATAGGTTCACTGCCGCACAGGCAGCTTAGAAAACATCAATGCCGGCAATCTACTACCGTGACATGTTCACTGCCGCACAGGCAGCTTAGAAAAGCTTAATTGATGGTCAGCCGGGGTTTTCTGCTGTTCACTGCCGCACAGGCAGCTTAGAAAGCGATACATTGTCTGGAATTGATTTAGATATAGTTCACTGCCGCACAGGCAGCTTAGAAAAAAACTGTCGAAAAACAAAGGATAAATTATGAGTTCACTGCCGCACAGGCAGCTTAGAAATATGCCTGTTTTTGGTGTTCCTGGTATGGTTGGTTCACTGCCGCACAGGCAGCTTAGAAAATACTAATCGGCACAACTGTTCAAATGCCTTAGTTCACTGCCGCACAGGCAGCTTAGAAAAACTCTTTAGCCGGCATACGAACGGCCTTTACGTTCACTGCCGCACAGGCAGCTTAGAAAATTGACAACGCCACTCTGCACTCATGGGAGCGGTTCACTGCCGCACAGGCAGCTTAGAAAATATAGTGTGATAACCGGCTGTCTGTGGTCGGGTTCACTGCCGCACAGGCAGCTTAGAAAATTTGCAACATCTGTTAATTCTTCGCTCATACGTTCACTGCCGCACAGGCAGCTTAGAAAAATGTGACAGAATCCAGCTGGTTTCCATCATAGTTCACTGCCGCACAGGCAGCTTAGAAATTGATGGAGGAGGGTTATAGGCTAGGCTCTTGGTTCACTGCCGCACAGGCAGCTTAGAAATATCGATACACTATTCTCATCCACGGTAGAAATTGCTTGGGGTCAGGTTCAATGCCAGTAAGTTAATCTCTAAGCTATTAAAAACACATAAAATACAATAGCGTTAGCCCTCCTCTTTAGCAAAGAGGGGCTGGGGGAGATTTGAAATCGTTTAAGTTAAAACACTGTATTGATAGAAGGTTCAAAGCTGAAAGTTTTTCAATCCCCTCATTCCCCCTTTGATAAAGGGGGAGGTTTATCGATAGTTGCCGGAAATATTGTTTAATCTTATTTATGCACACTCATTAACCTACTGGCACTGGGGTTGGCGTTTCACACGCACCAGGGTGTTTTGAATAAAAAAAACATACATGTTAGTGTCAGATTCCACCGGCTTTAATGCTCGGCAGCATTATCAAACTGACTGCGCGTCAATATTTTTTAAGGTTGTTTTGCCTGAAGCTTTTATTCCCCCGCTATGCCCATATGAGGCCAGGAGTTATTAAATGAAATTAATCACGATTTTTTTACTTGCCCTTTTTCTGGCGGGTTGCGGTAGTGATTCCGGACCGGTGACGGTTGCACCTCCCAGCTTTAATCTGCAATGTGATTTAACAAAAGCCTATACGCCGCGGGCCGATCCAGTTGTGTCGGTTGCTTCAGGTACAGCGACAACAACGGTTATTGCCATGCATGGTAAAAACGGCGGGCCGGAAGTGGCACATATGAATACGCTGGCAATGGATTTAAATGCTCAGGGCTATGATGTGATCCGGCCTTATATGCCATGGGCGACGCTGAGTTGGGATGGTTCTTTGTGTGACAGTATGTCTTATATCAATAAGTTGATTGTGGATGAGCAGGCAAAAGGCAATAAAGTGATTTTGCTGGGGCATAGTCTTGCCGGTGTTGTAACGGTGCATTATGGGGCGCAGGATAATGCCCGGCAGCCGGATGGGTTTGTGATTGTTGCGCCCGGGCATTTTGTGCCTAATTCTATTTTTCTGGCGGGAGAGCATGCCGATAGTATTAATAAGGCTAAAGACCTGATTCAAAATGGTAATGGTGATGTAAACGATACATTTGAAACATACAATGGAGGGCTGGTTAGTATTACGACAACGGCCAATATTTATCTGTCTTTCCATGGTAATGATCAGTCATCAGATCAGTTCCCTGATATTAAAGTGAGTATTCCACGGGTAGTCACACCTTCTCTCTGGCTGGCGGGAGATCAGGACAGCTTGACTTCGGTTGTCGATACAACACTGGGGATTATTCCCAAGGCGAAGGAGAATAGTGCATATACCTACAAGGTGATTGTCGGGGATCATTTTTCGGTGATGGAGAATGTCACAACTGAACTCGATAGCTGGTTTCAGGCTTTGTAAAACAATCAGATATCCAGCAGCTCACTCACCCGATGTACTGGCAGCAATGTCATGCCATCGGGAATATCGGCTTTTTTCGGCATATTGTCCTTGGGGATTACCGCCTGCGTAAAACCATGCTTGGCGGCTTCTTTTAAGCGATCCTGACCATTGGGTACCGGGCGGATTTCACCGGCCAGGCCGACCTCCCCGAAGGTCATCATGTTTTTCGGCAGGGGACGGTTGCGAAAGCTGGAGACAATGGCCAGCAGCATGGCGGTGTCGGCGGCGGTTTCGGTGATTTTGACGCCGCCCACCATATTGATAAACACATCCTGATCGTACATGGCAATGCCCCCGTGGCGATGCAGCACCGCCAGCAGCATGGAGAGGCGGTTTTGATCCAGCCCCAGGGTCACCCGGCGGGGATTGGCCAGATGGGATTCATCCACCAGTGCCTGCACTTCCACCAGCAGTGGCCGGTTGCCTTCACGGGTGACATTCACAATGCTGCCGGAGACGGCTTCATCGTGGCGGGACAGGAAAATAGCCGAGGGGTTACTCACCGCTTTCAGGCCCTGCTCGGTCATGGCAAACAGGCCCAGTTCATTCACCGCGCCAAAGCGATTTTTAACGGCTCGGATCATGCGGTAACGCTCACCCGGGTCACCTTCAAAATACAGCACCGTATCCACCATGTGCTCCAGTACACGCGGCCCGGCCAGGGTACCTTCCTTGGTGACATGGCCGACTAAAAATAAAGCCGTATTGGTTTGCTTGGCAAAGCGTACCAGTTGCGCGGCGCTTTCACGCACCTGTGCCACCGCGCCGGGAGCCGATTGCAGCAGTTCGGTGTAAACCGTTTGAATGGAGTCGATGACCATTATCTGCGGCTTTTCGGTTTTTGCCATTTGCAGAATTTTTTCCACGCCGGTTTCAGTGAGCAGGCGGAATGGGTTATCCCCCAGCCCCAGACGTCTGGCCCTCAGGGTGACCTGTTGCAGGGATTCTTCGCCGGTGACATAGAGGGCTTTCATTTTTTGCCCGAGGGTGGCCAGGGTCTGGCTCAGCAGAGTGGATTTGCCGATGCCCGGATCGCCGCCAATTAAGGTGACCGAGCCGTGAACCAGCCCGCCTCCCAGTACCCGGTCCAGTTCGGAAATGCCGGTGGGGGTGCGGGGTTCTTCCTTGAGGCTGATGTCGTCCATATTCTGCACCACCGACTGGCCCGCAAAGCCGCTAAAGCGGGAGCTGGTTTTTTCATCAATCGGCAGAGATTCGATTAAGCTGTTCCACTCACCGCAGTCGCCACATTGTCCGGCCCATTTATTGTGCAGGCTGCCGCAGGCGCTGCACTGGTATTGCAGCTTAAGCTTCGCCATTTTGTTTATCCCTGTCGTCCATGTTTTCTGTGTGGGAGTCTTCAATGAGCGCCGGCATGACTCTGGCAATCTGCACCGCATTATTCTGGGTTTTGGTCACTTCCATGGGGTGGCGGGCGATCATAATGCTGGTGCCCGGTTCGGGGATCATTTCCATTTGTTCAATAATCAGGCCGTTGAGGGTTTTCGGGCCATCGGTGGGCAGGTTCCAGCCCAGTGCCCGGTTGATTTCCCGGATATGGGTATTGCCGGCAATCAGATAGCTGCCGTCATCCTGGGGGTGGATATTCTGGTTGCTGGTGGGTGAGGTGGTGGTGAACTCGCCTACCACTTCTTCCAGAATATCTTCCAGTGTGACCAGCCCCTGAATATCCCCGTACTCATCCACTGCCAGTGCGGTGCGCCGTTTTTGCGCCTGAAAATTATTTAGCTGCTGGTAAAGGGTTGTGCCAACGGGAATAAAATAGGCTTCACGAATCTGTTTTTGCAGATTCTCTAAAGTGAGTTCATCGTGGGTTAGCAGGTTAATCACCCGGCGCATATGAATAATGCCGATAATATTATTGATGTCGCCCCGATACACTGGCAGGCGGGTGCGCTGGCAGGTGGTGAGGTCATTTAAAATATCGTCCCAGTCCTCGTCCAGATCCAGCGCGGTGATTTCATTGCGGGGCACCATAATATCTTCAACCGTGGCCTGTTCCAGGTTCAGTATACCCAGCAGCATATCCTGGTGACGTTTGGGAATCAGCTTGCTGGTTTGCTGTACCACGGTTTTTAATTCATCGGTGCTGATGTCTTCCGGTTTGATGGCGCCGGTTTTAAAACCCAGTAATTGCAGCAGTGTATTGGCAATGGCATTAATGGTGAGCACCAGCGGGTAGAAGATTTTTAATAAGGGGGTGTAAATATAGGCGGCAGGAAAGGCTATGCGTTCCGGCTTGAGGGCCGCCAGTGTTTTGGGGGCAACCTCGGCAAAAATCAGCACCACCAGGGTTAGCAGGCCGGTGGCAATGGCCAGCCCGGCTTCACCAAACTGGCGCATGGCAATAATGGTGGCAATGGCAGAGGCCAGAATATTAACGAAATTATTGCCCAGCAGAATCAGACCCAGCAATCGATCGGGGCGCTGCAATAATGCCTGCGCCAGCTGCGCACCCTTGTGACCCTTGTCTGCCAGATGTTTGAGTTTGTAGCGATTGAGGGACATCAGGCCGGTTTCCGAACTGGAAAAAAAGGCCGACAGTAAAATCAGGATAACAAGTAGCGTAAATAAAACGCCGGTGGATATGCTATTCAAGGAGCTTTGCCTGTGTGACTAAAAAAGGGGATGTGCATGGTGGCGCTTAAGTGATGACAAATTCCAGCATAAACTTGCTGCCAAAATAGGCCAGCATCAGGGTGGCGAAGCCGGCCAGGGTCCAGCGAATGGCAATGCGCCCGCGCCAGCCCAGTTTGATGCGGCCGATCAGCAGTATTGCGAATACCAGCCAGGCGACAATGGCGAGAATGGTTTTATGTACCAGATGCTGGGCAAACATATCTTCTAAAAAAGCAAAGCCGCTGAGCAGCGCCAGGCTCAGGCCGATAAAGCCGGCGAAAATCGTATCAAACAACAGTTTTTCCATGGTTTGCAAAGGCGGCAGGCGGCGCATTAAACCACCGGGGCGGTGATTGTGTAGATGGCGATTCTGGATAGCCAGAATAATCGCAAACAGGGCGGCCATACCCAGCAAGCTGTAGGCAATAATGGATACCAGAATATGAATCTGCAAACCCACCGGGCTGTCGGGGGGCAGAATGTGAGAATCAGGAAATAGCCGCTCCAGCAGCATACTCAGTGCTGCCAGCGGCAGTACGATACTGGCCAGCAGCTCGGTGCGCCGCCTCAGGGTTAATCCCAGAATCAACAGAACATTCACCAGGCTGATGGCCGAGGCGGCATTAAAAACGCCGAACTGCAAGCCTTCATCTGTCATCAGGTAATGACTTAAGCTGAACACATGCAAAATAGCCGCGATAAATCCCGGCAATAAAATCAGCAGAATATTTTTTTCAGCCAGAGGGGCTTTGCCCTGTATGCGCAAAATGATTAATGCGGTACATAGAAGATAAAGAAGTATGGCGGTAAAACTGATAACTGAATTCATATTGGTTATGGGCTAAATCGGCTGTTTCCCTAAAGGCGGATAGATTAATTAAAAATGCTCAAAATCACCATGCCTGATTGCTGGTTTAAGACTTTATTTTGCATCTTGTTCACTATACTCTGTGTCAGTGGTCACGAAAAGCCACTAAAAAGCAGTAAAATGATACAAGCGTGTGTAAATATAAGCTTTATGATGAAAAAGCCCATAACAAATAAATCGACAGGATACGTAAATAAATGATGCAGTTACGTATATTGGGGTGCAGTGGTGGCATAGGCCAAAACCTGTGTACCTCGTCCTACTTAATTGATAATGACATTTTACTGGATGCGGGAACCGGCGTTGGGCGACTTTCCATTGGGGAAATGCAGCAACTGCGCCATGTGTTTCTCAGCCATAGTCACATGGATCATATTACCAGCCTGCCTTTATTGGTGGATACACTTTTCTCCAGCCTGCAACAGCCACTGGTGGTGCATGCCCGGGTGGAAACCATCAGAGCCTTTCATCAACATATTTTTAACTGGGAAATCTGGCCGGATTTTAGCGAGCTGCCCAGCCGGGAAAATCCGGTGATGGTGTTTGAGGAAATGTCGCCCGGTGATGTGGTGGATGTGAATGGCCGTCAGGTTGAAATGATTGATGTGAAGCACACAGTACCAGCAGCGGCCTTTTCGGTCACCGATGGTAAAAGCCGGCTGGTGTACAGTGGCGACACCACCACCAATGATGCTCTGTGGAATACCTTAAATCAGTTTGAGCAGCTGGATTTTATGATTATGGAATCCGCCTTTGCCAATAAGGATTTAGCGCTGGCAAAACTGGCTCAGCATTACTGTCCCAGCCTGCTGGCTGATGATTTGAAAAAACTCAGGCACCAGCCATTGCTGGGCATCTCCCATCTCAAGCCCGGCGAAGAAAAAACCATTATGGAAGAATGCCAGCAGGCATTCGGTGCTGAACGAAATATCAGGCAGTTATTCTGCGACGACAAATTTCAGATATAATCCCCTTCAATTCAATAAACCCATAAGTCATTCCCATGTTTGATAGCCTAAGTGAACGTTTATCGCGCACCATTAAAAACCTGCGCGGTCAGGGTCGCCTTACCGAAGACAATATTAAAGAAACGCTGCGCGATGTGCGCATGGCATTGCTGGAGGCGGATGTTGCCCTGCCGGTAGTGCGGGATTTTGTTGATCGGGTTAAACAGCAGGCGGTGGGTCAGGATGTTATGACCAGCCTGTCACCGGGGCAGGCGCTCATCAAAATTGTGAATGATGAGTTGGTCAAAACCATGGGCGAGGCCAATGAGGCCTTAAATCTCAATGCCCAGCCCCCCGCCGTGGTGCTGATGGCGGGCCTGCAGGGGGCAGGTAAAACCACCACCGTGGGCAAGCTGGCCAGATTGTTACAGGAGCGCCACAATAAAAAAGTCATGGTGGTGAGCTGTGATGTGTACCGCCCGGCGGCGATCAAGCAGCTGGAAACCCTGGCTACCCAGGTGGTCGCAACCTTTTTCCCCAGCGAGAAAGAACAGCAGCCGGTGGATATTGCCACGGCCGCACTGGAGCAGGCGCGCAAACAGTTTATGGATGTGTTGCTGGTGGATACTGCCGGCCGCCTGCATATTGATGAAGAGATGATGGCGGAAATCCAGCAGATTCATGCTGCAGTAAATCCGGTGGAAACCCTGTTTGTGGTGGACAGCATGACCGGCCAGGATGCGGCTAATACCGCCAAAGCCTTTAATGAAGCCCTGGAACTGACCGGCGTTGTGCTCACCAAAACCGATGGCGATGCCCGTGGCGGTGCCGCTCTTTCCATTCGCCAGATTACCGGCAAACCGATTAAATTTATGGGTGCCGGTGAAAAAATCGACGCTCTGGAACCCTTTTATCCGGATCGTCTGGCTTCCCGCATACTGGGCATGGGTGATGTGCTCAGCCTGGTGGAAGAAGCTGAGCGCAGCATGGACAAGGAAAAGGCCGCCAAACTGGCGAAAAAAGTCCAGAAAGGAAAATCTTTTGACTTTAATGATTTAAAAGATCAGCTGGAACAGATGATGAATATGGGTGGACTGGGCAGCCTGATGGACAAACTGCCGGGCATGGGTGATCTGCCAGCCAATGTAAAAGACAAGGTTAACGATAACGAAATCAAACGCATGGTGGCGATTATTCAGTCCATGACCCCCAAGGAGCGGGCTTTCCCCGATCTTATCAAAGGCTCCCGCAAGCGCCGCATTGCCGCCGGTTCCGGTATGCGGGTGCAGGATGTGAATAAACTCATCAAACAGCAGATGCAAATGCGCAAAATGATGAAAAAAATGGCCGGTGGCGGCATGATGAAAATGATGCGGGCCATGAAAGGTAAGATGCCGGGGATGGGGTTTTAGGTTTTTGAGAGTGGTATTTTGACGCGAAGGCGCAAAGGACGCGGAGTTTATATTGTGTATGTGCTGGTATTTGATATACAGCTAATAAATCTGCAAAAACAGTTCCAGTAAATACCACAATGGCACCTGCCCGGCTTTGCGCCCTTTGCGCCTTTGCGTCAAATACACGCTTCCCAAAATACCGCTTGCCAGCAACCCATAAAATCGTATAGAATCCCGCGTCCTGTTGGCCGGTATCGGCCTGAATCGGGTGTAAACCCTAACGAATTTTTGAGAGAAACTAATGGTAACCATTCGTTTATCACGCGGCGGCGCTAAGAAGAAGCCTTTTTATCATGTAGTTGTGACTGACTCACGTATGCGTCGTGACGGTCGCTATATTGAGCGTGTCGGTTATTTTAATCCGGTTGCTCGCGGTGCTGAAAAGCGCCTGGAAGTGAGCCTGGATCGCATCGAACACTGGGTTTCCCAGGGTGCGGCGACTTCCGACCGTGTAAAAAGCCTGATTAAAGAAGCTCGCAAGGCAGCGCTGGACGCTTAATTGCTTCAAGCGGCAATGATGCTTGATGACTAAGCAAGATTCATCATTGCTGGAGCTCGGTAAAATTACCGGGGTGTTCGGTGTCAAGGGCTGGGTGAAGGTATTTTCCAATACAGATCCCCGCGAAGGCATCGTGCAATATTCTCCCTGGCTGATTTATCAGCAGGGTGAATGGAAAGAAATAAAGGTACTGGACGGCAAACGGCAGGCAAAAACAGTCATTGCCAGGCTGGACGGTATCGACGATCGGGATCAGGCCATGTTACTGGCGGGGGCGAAAATCGCCATACGCCCGGAGCAGCTGGCGGCGCTTAAGCCGGATGAATATTACTGGCGCGATCTGATTGGCTGTCATGTGGTCAATACCGAGGGTATTGATTTCGGTGTGGTGGACAGCATGATGGAAACCGGCGTCAATGACGTACTGGTGGTCAAGGGGGATCGGGAACGCTTGATTCCTTTTACCCAGGGCCATACGGTGCTGGATGTTGATCTGTCAGCGGCAAAAATCACCGTTGACTGGGATGCGGATTTTTAATGCGCTTTGATGTTATCAGTCTGTTTCCCGAAATGGTCGGGCAGATAGCGCAAAGCGGTGTATTAGGTCGGGGAATCAAGCAGCAACTACTGGAGCTGCATTACTGGAATCCCCGGGACTATACCAGCGACCGACACCGCACCGTGGATGATCGTCCCTATGGGGGCGGCCCCGGCATGTTGATGAAAGTCCAGCCATTGCGGGATGCCATTAAGGATGCCCGCCAGGCCAGCCCACAGGCAAAGGTGATTTACCTGAGTCCACAGGGGCGCCGGCTGGATCAGCAGGCGGTACAGCAGCTGGCACAGCAACCGGGGCTGATTTTGATTGCCGGTCGCTACGAAGGCATAGATGAGCGCATTATCGAGGCCGAGGTGGATGAAGAATATTCCATCGGTGATTATGTGCTTAGCGGTGGCGAACTGGCTGCCATGGTGATAATCGACGCCGTTGCCCGCATGATTCCCGGCGTATTGGGAGATGCGGAATCGGCGCAGCAGGACTCCTTTATGGAAGGCCTGCTGGACTGTCCCCATTACACGCGGCCGGAAGAAATTGATGGCCGCAGGGTTCCCGCTGTTTTACTGGGCGGCAACCATAAGGACATTGCAAACTGGCGTCATAAACAGGCGCTGGGCCGGACTTACTTAAGACGGCCGGATTTATTGAAAAAATTACAGCTGACTGATGAGCAGCAACGTTTACTGGATGAATTCTTTTTGGACATTCAGCAAACGGAAAACAGTTAACTATTTGGAGCATGACATGAGCAACATCATCGCAGAACTCGAAGCGGAACAGATGAACAAAGAAATCCCTGACTTTTCTTCAGGCGATACGGTGGTTGTTCAGGTCCGTGTAAAAGAAGGTGACCGTGAGCGTTTACAGGCCTTTGAAGGCGTCGTAATTGCAAAGCGTAACCGTGGTTTACATTCAGCCTTTACGGTTCGTAAAATTTCTAACGGCGAAGGTGTGGAACGTGTATTCCAGACATACAGCCCGCTGATCAGTGAAATTGAAGTGAAACGTCGCGGTAAGGTACGTCGCGCCAAGCTGTACTATCTGCGTGGCCTGACCGGTAAGGCGGCTCGTATCAAAGAAAAGCTTTAAAGCTCGCTGTTTATTGAACAGTGTTAAGAGAGGCTGCTTCGGCAGCCTTTTTTATGTGCGTGAAATAAAGTTTGTTTACACAATACCTGATTAAAATAGCGCTTAAAAATATTTTAATTAGCTCTCCTTTTTAGCAAAGAGGGGCCGGGGGAGATTTGAAACCGTTCAGGTTAAAACGCTGTATTGATAAAAGCTTCAAAACTGAAAGTTTTTAATCCCCCTCATTCCCCCTTTTTCAAAGGGGAAAGCTTATCAAGGCTCTTTCACGTCAAAAAAACACACCACATATTCGATGAATAATACAAACAGGTGATACACTTTGCAGGCTATGAAAATCATCCCCGTATTATTGCTACTGCTTGTTTTATTGCCGCCTGCCCGGGGGGAAGAGTCACCCCTTGCGGATTCTTCCCAAGCCACTGAACAGAACTTAAAAAAAATTGATGAGTTAATGCAGCTGGGTATTCCCGGCCTGGCTCTGCGGCTGATTGAAAAACGCCAGCCTCAGCTCAGTGAGCAGAATATTCAGCAATGGGCAGCCTATGAATATAAACGGCTGGCATTGCTGGCCCATCTGAAAAACTGGCAGAAAATTATTCAGCGGGTGAGTCAGCAAATGCAGCAGATGCAACAGCAGGGCATATTGTTTGCCGATAGTCAGTGGTACAAAACCCAGGCCATTAAGGCACGCATTCAGGCAGGTGATAATCAGCAGGCATTGTCTGAGCTGCAACAGCTGTTATGGAATCCGGATGACTTTACCGACGGGGATAATATTGCTATCTGGCGGCAGCTGGTGATCCGCGTGTATATGAATATGGATCAGTTAGCCGATGCTCAGCGGGCCATGCGCCGTTATCGGCAGGACTACGGGGATCTGGTGGCCGGTGATGTAGTGGCCTGGAAACGTTTGCAGGCACAGCTATTATTGCGTACCCATCGGGCCACTGAAGCGGTTGAATTATTCAGTCATGCAACGGCGCCCCGTGATCGTGCCCTATTGCTACTGGCCAAAATGCAGGCTGGATTATTATCCGACTGGGCGGTGGAGCAGCAGCTTGATAAATGGCTGGAAAACACCCATTTAGAAGCGGCTGAAAAACAATTTTATCAATATGCTCTGCTCATTGCCCTGGCTTCACAGAAAAAACTTCCGGCGCAAATAAAACTGCTGGAACAATTATTAACCGAGCCTTCCATTGCACAGCTTAAACAGTTTTATTATCCGGCGCGCAATATGCTAAGCGCGGATTATTTATGGCAGCTATATGAACAGCTGGGTATGCAGCTGGCCAATGAAAATAAACTGTTACAGGGGGATGATCAGGGCTGGTTTTTAATGGCCAGCAATCAGCTGGAAAAAAATCCATTACAGGCCAGGGCGCTGTTTGCCATTTTACTGTTTAAAGGTAATAGCATGGTGCATCGCCTGCAGGCCTCCGCTCAGTTTATGAAACTGCTGGAAAAACAGCCCCACGGGCTGGCGCTGATTAACCAGTTGTTTATGCACAGCCATAAAATCAGCAGCCCGCAATTTATCCCGGTTAATGTACGTTATCGTCTGGTGGATTTTGCCCTGTCCCGTGCTGATTTAAAAATGGCCGCCGAACTCATGGCCGGTTTGCAGCAGCCGCCGGATGGGGAGGATGCCTATGCCTGGAATCTACGTCGCGCCCGGGTATTTATTCTGGGCGGGGATTATCAAAAAGGTGCCGATTTGTTAATGCAGTTACTGGATAAACAGGCAGAAATCAGCGAGCCACAGGCGGATCAGTTAATGCAGGTGATTTTTGATTTGCAGAATATTCAGCAGCATCCGCTGGCCCTGAAATTGTTTTCCCGTTTGCAGGATTTTGAACTCAGCGATAAGTTGTGGCGGGAGATTCCTTTCTGGCAGGCAGAGTCCTATCAGGCGCTGGGTGACCATGAGCAGGCAGCCTATCTGTATTTGCAGTCTGCCCGGCCCATTAACGGGGAATATGATCCCTGGTTTCACACCGCCAGTTTCCGGGCGGCTGAATCACTGGCCGAGGCGGGTTTGATTCAGGATGCCCGCCGGCAATATCTAAGATTGTTGAGAATCACCCGCAACAGTGCCCGCAAAGCCGTGATTGGCCAGCGCTTGCAGCAACTGCGTTTAAAAGAGCATCATTGATGCTGACCCTTGATATGCTCACCCCTTTCACCGGGCTGCGCATTAAGGCTGATGAAAAAGCCATATTGCAAATCGATTTTATTTCGCCCACGGCGCTTGAAAATACATCCCCCGCCAGCCCCTTATTAAAAGAATGTCAGCAGCAGATACAGGCCTATTGCCGGGAACATTCCTTTGCATTTGATTTGCCCTTGTCAGCGGCGGGCACAGATTTTCAGCAATCCGTGTGGCAGGCTTTGCAGCAAATTTCCTGGGGTAATGTGCAAAGCTACGGGGATATTGCCGCCCGGCTGGGTAGCTCGCCCCGGGCTGTGGGTAATGCCTGCCGCCGTAATCCGCTGCCGCTGATTGTACCCTGCCATCGGGTGGTAGCCCGTTCGGGTATTGGCGGTTATGCAGGCGATACCGATGGTGGTTATCTGTTGATAAAGCAGAAATTATTGCGCCACGAGGGGCTTGAATTCTAAAATTCACCACCCCATATAAAGGGCAATCTTTTTTCAGGAGTTAGACATGAGTGTAGAAGCATCCAGAGAAACCATGGAATTTCAGGCTGAAGTTAAACAGCTACTGAAATTAATGATTCATTCTTTGTATTCCAATAAAGAAATTTTCCTTCGGGAGCTGATTTCCAATGCTTCCGATGCCTGCGATAAAATGCGTTTTGAGGCACTGAGTAACGATGGCCTGTATGAAGGTGATAGTGACCTGAAAATCATCGTCGACTATGACAAGGACAAAAACACCATCACTGTTACCGATAACGGTATCGGCATGTCCCGTGATGAGTTGATTGCCAATATCGGCACCATTGCCAACTCCGGCACCAAAAAATTTATGGAATCCCTCACTGGCGATCAGGCCAAAGATGCCCATTTGATCGGTCAGTTTGGTGTGGGTTTTTATTCAACCTTTATCGTTGCCGACAAGGTAACCGTTACCACTCGCCGTGCAGGCTTGCCGGCTGATCAGGCGGTACGCTGGGAGTCGGATGGTGAAGGCAGCTTTACGCTGGAAAATGTTGAACGTGAAGCCCGCGGCACGGAAATTGTGCTCCATGTTCGGGACGATGATAAGGAATTTGTAGACGGCTGGCGTCTGCGCAATATTATCCACACCTATTCCGATCACATTTCCCTGCCGATTATGATGCGCAAGGAAATCACCGGTGAGGAAGACAAGGAGCCGAGTGAAGAATATGAAGTGGTGAACAAGGCATCTGCCCTGTGGGTGCGGCCGAAATCTGAAATCACCGATGAAGAATACAAGGAATTTTACAAGCATATTTCCCACGATTTTGAAGAGCCATTAAAGTGGACCCATAACCGGGTGGAAGGCAATAATTCCTATACCTCCCTGTTATATATTCCAAAACATGCGCCTTATGATCTGTATGAACGGGATCGTAAACACGGCATCAAACTGTATGTAAAACGTGTTTTTATTATGGATGATACGGAGCATTTAATGCCCACTTATCTGCGTTTTATTCGCGGTGTAATTGACTCTGACGATTTGCCATTAAATGTATCCCGGGAGATTCTCCAGCATAACCGTATTATCGATAAGATTCGCGCCGCTTCCGTGAAGAAGGTGCTGGGTCTGCTGGAATCCATGGCGAAAAACGAGCCGGAACAATATGCAGAGTTCTGGAAAAACTTTGGCCAGGTGATGAAGGAAGGGCCAATCGAAGATATGGCCAATAAGGAAAAACTGGCCGATCTATTACGCTTTAGTTCAACCCATACAGATTCCGAAGAGCAGAATATTTCCCTCAAGGATTATGTGTCACGTATGAAGGACGGGCAGGAGCGTATTTACTATATTACTTCGGATAATTTTGCCGCGGCTAAAAACAGCCCCCATCTGGAAGTTTTCCGCCGCAAGGGAATTGAAGTGCTGCTGTTAACCGATCGTGTTGATGAATGGCTGGTTGAGCATTTAACTGAATACGATGGTAAAAAACTGCAATCCATTGCCAAGGGTGATCTGGATCTGGGTGACATCGAAGATGAGAAAGATAAGGAAATTAAGGAAAAAGCTCAGAGCGAACTTAAGGATGTGCTGGAAAAAATTAAAAAGCAGCTGGAAACCAAGGCTTCTGATGTGCGTGTTACTCACCGCTTAACTGATTCACCGGCCTGTCTGGTGTTAGGTGAGCATGAGCTGGGGCTGCAAATGCAACAGATGCTGAAAGCGGCGGGCCAGAATATGCCGGCCAGCAAGCCGGTGCTGGAATTAAATCCACAGCATCCGTTGGTATCCCAGCTTAAGGATATGTCCGATGAGCAGCTGGAAGACTGGGCGAATATTTTATTCGATCAGGCTCTGCTGGCAGAAGGCGGTCAACTGGAAGACCCCATGAGCTTTGTGAAGCGTATGAATCAGATGTTGCAAAAATAAAGGGGCTGCCAGTTTATGAGCGTAAACGGCTTCGTTTAAAATCAATCAAAGCCCCATGAATGCTTTGCGGCTTGTTTCAAAAAACGGCTGAGTGGTTTACCACCTGGCCGTTTTTTATTGGTGTAAATAGATTTGTATAGGTACACTGTAGCCGCCTGAAAAAGCAAATATATATTATAAAACGCTAATGGTTCGGCATTGTGATTGGCCATAGCATCAGGACAAGATACACAGGATGTTTAATGTGGAGTTGTTCATGAAATCTTTTTATGGTCGATTATTGGCCGGTTTAATTTTAGCCCTGTCTGTCTCAATATTGTTATCGCCCGCTGCCCATGCCGCAGGCGATGCGGTTTTTAAAGTGCAGAAACGCTATCTGTATGTGCAGCCTGGGCAGAGCATTTACGGCATTGTAAAGGTGCTGTATCCCAATCAGAAAAAACAATGGCCGAACATTATTCGCAAAATTGTGCGCACCAATCCCCGCGCCTTTATCAACCATAATCCCCGTCGTATTGTGGTGGGTGAACGTATTCGTCTGCCCAATATGAATATTGCCATTAAGCCGGTTAAGTTAACCAGCGTGTATAAACAGCCAGAAGCCGTGGGTCAGGTCATCAAGGTACGAGGCCGGGCATTTTCCATATCGGAAAAAAATAAAAAACATAATCTGAAAGTAGGTAGCGAAGTTTATGTGGGGGATCGTTTATATACGGGCAAACACGCTTTTATTCGCCTGAGTATGATTGACGAGGCAAAAATTGATTTGCGCTGTAACAGTGAAATTAAAATTGAAGATTATCGTTTATTACGCGCTGGCAATCGCAGTATTATCCGCCTGCTCAAAGGCAGCCTGAATAAAATTACCGGCAGCATTGGCAAGATGAGCAAGGATGTTTATAAAATGAAAACACCTGTGGCAACAGTCGGTGTGCGAGGTACTGAATATGCGCTGCGGGTATTACAGGCCTATGGTTGTGATGGCAGCGTAGATGTAAACAGTAACGGCTTATTTGTCAAAGTTAAAAAAGGCGCTATTGATATAAAAAACAAATCCGGCAAGCATGAACTCACCGCAGGAAATGCCGCGCATATTAAAAGTAAAAGTGACCGGCCAGAGGCCATTGATGCAACTCAAGGTATTTTTGAAAAAGCCGATGAGGAATCAATATCCTACTGGTGGTGGCTGCTGGGTATTGTGCTAATTGGTGTTGCCATATAATGGAAGCAGAAGAAAAATGCCGGGTGGATAAATGGCTATGGGCGGCGCGTTTTTTTAAAACCCGGGCGCTGGCCAGAGAAGCGGTAAATGGGGGCAAGGTGCATGTTAATCATGAGCGCAGCAAGCCATCCCGTAATATCAAACCGGGAGATGAACTGAGCATCAGCCGTAATGAACTCACCTATATTGTGATTGTTAAAGGCATTAATCATCAGCGCCGCCCGGCAAAAGAAGCCCAGTTGCTGTACGAGGAAACTGAACAGAGTATCGCCAAACGGCAGGAAGTCATGGAAGCCATAAAGCTGGCCTCTGCATCCCGTCAGTATCATGACAGGCGACCCAATAAAAAGCAGCGGCGCAAGATTGTGCGGTTTAAGCGGGAGGTATAAAGTTGTTAGTCCTTAGTCATGAGTCTTTAGTCAAAAGCAAAAACATCCGTTAGAAAAAATGCGCAGCATTTTTTCTAACGACTAACGACTAACGACTAACGACTAACGACTAACGACTAACGACTAACGACTAACGACTAACGACTA
>JALTRC010000536.1 GCA_026998145.1 Gammaproteobacteria bacterium | reverse complement strand
TTTTAAGTCTGCAAACAGGGTTTTAACCCTTAAAACCTGGATCTACAACCTTTTTTAACGCATCGATTTTTTTATTCCGGACAGTAGTGCGCGCAAGCCGGAATCCAGAAACAGCTTTTAATGACTCAGGCGGGAGAATTTGACCGCAAGATTAATTTAATCCCCCTCGATCCCCCTTTTTCAAAGGGGGAGGTTTAACGGCTTTTTTAAATCCCAATATACCTTTGCGTCCTTCGCGCCTTAGCGTCAAATCTTTTAAACCCCAAAAAAAAAAGCAGCGCCCAAAAGCGCTGCTCCTTTATCAAACCTGCGTAGCTCTAAGTTTAGCTACAGCCCTTGGGACGAGGCAGGCCGGCAATTTTATTGGCACATTTAATCAGGCCGGTTGGGAACAGGGAGTAGATGTACTTCTGATCACTCTTGTCCTTGCCATATTTCTTTTTCATTAACTTGGAAAAGGCCCGTGGCTCACACACCATGCCGTTATCCTGAAAATATTCACGAGCCAGGTTAATGATATTCCAGTGCTCTTCTGTTAATTCAGGCACGTTTTCATTTTTTGCAATCTGTTCAGCCAGCTCTTCGCTCCACTCGTCCAGATTCAGCAACCAGCCTGCTTCACTTAATTCTATTTTTTTACCGTTTACTACAGCTTCCATCGTTTTCTTACCTCAATAATTGTTGTTCCGGGGGGACGGAATAAAAGTTGACTAATTTAGTCGGGTATTATCCATGAAAACCATCTTTTATACAAGACATTACTGAAAAGGCCGCTGTATCGGGCTTTCAAATGCCTTTATGAATAAAAGACGGCCAGCCAGAGGGTGGTTTCATGGGGGCTTGTCCATTCCACACGATGTTTCTGGTGGGCCGGGATATGCACATAATCACCCGCCTTTAACTCAAGCTGGTGATCGCTAAAGCCCAGAATGGCGTGACCCTGTAATAGCATCACCCATTCATGTTCATCCTGGTCATACCAGAAGCCCTCTGGCGACACCTGTCCCTGTGAGACTATCCGCTCTATGCGTATATGGTTGCCTTGTGCCAGGGTTTCAAGCACCTCGGCAGATAAGTCGGCTGGCAGGCCCTGATAAATATTCTGCTTATTTTTCATTGGCTTGCAGATATTCTTTGACTTTACTGGCGAGGGCTTTCACTTCATCGGCGGGAATATCCTCACGGCCTTCAGCCCCCCAGACCACATTCGGCCAGCAGTAATCATCCTGCCGCCGCCCCACAATATGAATATGCATCTGGGAGACAATATTGCCTATGGTGGCGATATTCAGCTTATCCAACGTATATTCCTGTTTGATAAAGGCCGAGAGCCGGTTAACCAGCCCCATCATACGATCCTGGCAGGCCTTATCCAGCTCATACCACTCATTCACTTCCACCTTTGGCACCAGAATCAGCCAGGGCAGCAGGGCATTATTCATGCGTAACAGGATATAATGGGGCGTATCATGTAATACAAAACAATCAGCGGCGAGTCGTGAATCCAGAACAAAGGCTTTCATGGGCTTTCCTGTCATAAATCAATCACATAAGCATAACCCAATGTCATTAGAAAGCATCGAAGTTATTCATGGGGATAGCCCCAATGCCAGCATTATCTGGCTCCATGGTCTGGGCGCCGACGGCCATGATTTTGAAGGCCTGATTCCACAGTTGCAGCTGCCGGCTGAATTATCCATACGCTTTATTTTTCCCCATGCCCCTTTTCGCCCCATCACCCTCAATAACGGCTATGAAATGCGCGGCTGGTATGATATTTACAGTCTGGAAATTGGCTCAGAGCAGGACGAGGCGGGCATCCGGCAATCGGCGGCCGAACTTGAAGCCTTAATCGAACAGGAAATTCAGCGGGGCATAGACCCCGGCCGCATTATTCTGGCAGGCTTTTCACAGGGTGGCGCCATTGCCCTGCATACCGGACTGCGTTATCCCCGAAAGCTGGCCGGCATACTGGCGCTTTCTACCTATATTCCCCTGGGAGACACACTGGCAGATGAAATAAGCCCCGCCGGACGGGAGATAGCCGTGTTTATGGCCCATGGGCGACAGGATGATATTCTGAGCTTTGAAATTGCCCAACTTAGCCGCGAGCGCCTTTCACCCTTAAACCCCAATATTGAATGGCATGAATATGATATGGCCCACAGCCTGTGTATGGAGGAGCTGATTCATATTCGCCAGTGGTTATTAACGCGACTTGAGAGTTAGACAGGTGTCCAACACCGTGATAGCCTGAATCCTACACAGGGAATGTTTTTGAACTAAGATTAAAGTGCCGTATTTTTAAAGGGGGTAGTATGTCCGATCAGCAAATCAGCTTTTTTAGTGGCCTGATGCCCGGCGCGCCCCTGTGGAAGATTGCTCCCACCCGGGATGAAAATGGTAAATCCTTTGTGGATTTTATGATGATTATTCCCAAACTGAAGAAAAAGCCACAGGCCTATATTGATCAAACCCTCAAGGATATTCAGATGGTGCTCGCCCGCTACAACCATGTGGTGGTGTTTGCCGATATGAATCTTAAAATCAACTGCCTGTGGATTTCCCATAAACCTCAGCCCGGCCTGGCCAAAGAGCTGGTCAGCGCCATTCGCCAGTATGTGCCGGAAGCCATGCTGGTGGGTGACATGGCTCGTTAAGATAGAACCCCATGACTTTAGCAACACTGGATCAAAAC
>JALTRC010000535.1 GCA_026998145.1 Gammaproteobacteria bacterium | reverse complement strand
CGGTGGAGAGTTTTGTGCCCGAAGCTGAATCAGAAGCAGCTACTACAGATTCTGCTGCAACGGAAGACATTAGTGCTGAAGATGAAGTGCTGAATCAGCCAGCGGATTATTATACGGTGCAGTTAATGGCATCGGTGGATAAGAATCGGGCATACCGGTTTGCGGAAAAACATCAGTTATCCAGTCGTTATATTGTGGCGACCCACCGGGGGGATGCGGTCTGGTATGTATTATTGCTTGGCATTTATCCTGATTATGCATCAGCTAAAGCAGCGATGAATGATGTGGCCGGCAGCTTAAAAAACACTCCCTGGGTGCGTAAGTTAGGCGGCATTCAAAAACTCATGCGCTAATTGTTGCTGGCAGGGCGCAATAAAAAAGGCGGGATTCCCGTCTTTTTTATTGCCTGTTTCAATCTATAAATCCTTATGGGTGCCATCACAGAAGGGTGGTGTATGCGTTTGTTTGCAGCCGCATAAAGCGTATTTTTTGGCTTCTGTTATTTTGAATTCCAGTGGCTGAAATTCAGTACCTGCATGGGAGCCATCACAAAATGGCTGGCTTTTTGATCGACCGCAGGAGCACCACCAGTAACTTCCGGGTTGTAGCTCGACTACGTAGGGTTCTTTTTGCGGACACTCTGCTTGAGACATGGTTTTCTCCTGACAGGTTTTAAGGAATATAGAGTGTATCATCCCCGGTTTTTTCAGGTATCGCTTTTAGGTGGGTGCTCTGAGTCAAAATTTATTAAAAAAATGAATGGCAACTCCAAAAGATAGGGGTGTTTTTTAATAAATTACTTTAGAAAGCGGGTTTAATGGTCTAGAATCCATGACAATTATATAAAAACAGGGGAAGAACATTGGCCAATCTTAATCAAAGTCTGAAGCTCATTCTGATCGCAGGTGCTGTTGCAGGTATGACGGCATGTTCGAGTAATCCATCTTCTCCATGGGGCCAGGGTGGTTCTCCATGGGAATCCCGTTCCGAAGACGTTGTTGAACAGCCCGTTGCTGAAGAGCAGGTTGCTGAGGAAGTGGTGATTGCAGAGCCAACTGCATCTGAAGATACAAATACTGAGGTAGAAGTGGATCTGGGTGCGCCGGGTACGCCGATGGAAGACCCGACAGCAAACGAAGAGCCAGCGGAAGAAGTGGTTGTTGTTGAGGAAGAGGCTGCACCTGCCGAGCCGCCTGTTCAGTCTGGTGATATTGCCAGCCTGCCGGCCAATCAGTTTGCGGTGCAGGTGGTTGCATCCAGCAGCATGGAAAATCTGCTGGCCTTTGCCAAGGCTAATGGTATTGCAGATAACTGGACAGCCAAAACTCAGGTGGGTGACAAGATCTGGTACATTCTGTTAGCCGGTGTTTACCCAACCAAGGCAGAAGCGGAACAGGCGCTGGCCGAAGTGTCCCAGAAGCTGGATACAGCGCCATGGATTCGTAATGTCGGCTCCATTCAGGAAGTCCTCGCTCCCTGATACCATTCGTTAATTTGAATATAAAAAAGCTCCTTTTAAAGGGGCTTTTTTATTGCTAACTATAAGAGTTTATAATCACAGGGGGAGCAGCTTCACAGAGAAAAAACAGGAGAAACCTCCGTGTACCTCTGTGCCCTCTGTAGTTAAAAATGTTTTACAGTAAAAAAGTATCTTCGTGAGAATAGGCCGGTGAACAGCAGCATAGAATCACCAGATCTTTATCATAAGGGTTATTAAGCCCATGGTGAATACCGGGCTTAATCACAATACTGTCTCCCGGATGAATTATAAATTTTTCATTATTTAACTGCATTTCACCGCAGCCTTCTACGACATAATAAATTTCTTCACTGTCTTTGTGATAATGCAATGCGGTTTTGGTGTGGGCAGGAATAATGGCCTCGGCCAGGCTCTGGTTTTTATTATGGTGCAGTTTGGGGTGAACCCGCTCGCGGATGATCGAGCCGTCTTTTGTCTGGTACTGCTGGGTGTTTTTATTGCTGCTGGTGATCATATTTTGCTATCCGGGCCAGTATGTTTTGCTCAAATTCGTCTTGCTCAGTAATGGCCGCCGAGCAGCTCATGCCGGTGCAGATATAGGCGCATATATCGCCCTGTAATTTTTTCAGGGCAAGGTTTTTATCCAGTTCTGTATCTTTCGGTAATGCAAAACAATAAAGATCTGGCGCATAATGCTGGCGGATAATGTTTTGCCAGTCGTGCATTTTATCTTTTGTTCCCCGCAGTATAATCAGGCTGGGCGGATTTAAAAAATTGTGCTGAGCCTGTAATAAACTACAGTGACTGATGGCGTGCTCCTGCATGGCTTTTTGTGCGGCCTTTAAGGTGTTTTCTGCGGCATCAAGATGGCGAGTGTCGCCACTGAGTAAGCCTAAAATCTGCAATGACTGTGCGGCAATACCGTTTCCCGATGGCATGGCATCATCGGCAAATACCTTGCTGCGCTGGATCAGTTTTTCATGGTCGTGGCTGGTAAAGAAAAAGCCACCGGTTTCCTTATCTTCAAAAAAATCCAGCAGGGTATCGGCAATCTGTAATGCCCATTGGTAGTCGTGATGACTCCACTCGTATTGCAGGTAAGTGAGTAATGCCTGTAATAAATAAGCGTAATCATCCAGATAGGCATTTAGATGTGCTTTACCCTGTTTGTAGCTGGCCTGTAATCTTTGTTCTTTCCATAAGTTCTGTTGAATAAAATCCAGTGCCTTTT
>JALTRC010000534.1 GCA_026998145.1 Gammaproteobacteria bacterium | reverse complement strand
GACATCCCTTATCAATCACCGCGCAGAATATCTGGCAGTTTTTCCCCACGGTTACATTGGGCAGAATAACCGCCGAATCAATCTCGCTATAATCATCTACCGTCACATTTGAAAATAATAAGGAATGGCGCACATGGGCACCGGATACAATACAGCCACCCGACACCATGGAATCCACCGCCATGCCTCGGCGATCTTCATCATCAAAAATAAATTTGGCCGGCGGCAGCTGTTCCTGGCTTGTCCAGATAGGCCACTCATCATCATATAAATTTAATTCCGGGGTAATACCAATCAGCTCAAGATTGGCTTCCCAGAATGAATCAATGGTTCCCACATCTCGCCAATAGGCCTGAATGCCGCTGCGGGCATCCGTAAAGGGATAGGCCTTTACCCGGTATTTGTTAATTGCATAGGGAATAATATCTTTACCAAAATCATGATGGGAATCTTTTGTATCCGCATCCCGAATTAATAATTCAAATAATAAATCCGTATTAAAAATATAAATACCCATGGAGCACAGGGCTTCGTCCGGTTTATCCGGCATGGGTTCGGGCTTTTCCGGCTTTTCGATAAAGTTAAGGATACGCAAATCATCATCGACCCCCATCACCCCAAAGGCCGATGCTTTATCCAGCGGCATTTCAATACAGCCCACGGTAATATCCGCTTTACTTTCCACATGCTCAGCCAGCATGGCACCATAATCCATTTTATAAATATGATCCCCCGCCAGTATCAATACATGATCCGGTGAGTGGCTGCGAATAATATCCAGATTCTGGTAAATGGAATCGGCCGTGCCGGAATACCAGGAGGCTTCAATACGCTGTTGCGCCGGCAGTAATTCAACAAATTCACCAAACTCACCTCGCAGATGCCCCCAGCCCCGCTGAATATGTAAATTCAGAGAATGGGACTTATACTGGGTAAGCACGCCGATTCGACGAATGCCGGAATTAATGCAGTTGGATAAGGGAAAATCAATAATCCTGAATTTCCCCCCGAAAGGCACAGCCGGTTTGGCCCGCCAGGTGGTCAGGTGTTTTAAACGCTCACCACGACCGCCGGCCATAATTAACGCCAGGGTATTGCGCGTCAGGTTACTGATAAAACGAGGAGACTTTCGATTATTCATTAGACTGTATTCTCATTTAATAATAGATTTTTATTCTAGTCATAAGCAAGCTCCGTTCTTATAAACAGACATTATGACAACAGTATTACCGCAAAAACCACGCCAGATAAAACCAGCATTATCCAAATGTTATTTAATGAAATGCCTTATCACTGTGCATCAGCTGATGCATCCATGATGATATGCATTATTCAGATGCATAAACGCCCGCACCAAAAATCCGCAACAGCGGTATAATGTGACAACTATACGCCAGTTAATATCCCGTTTTTTTGATTAAAAACATTAAAACACCTATAAATCTTGCCGTTGCAATAAACTCAACATAAGATGAAACGCCTTAATGATAACAGGCAGACCGGATACAGTGCTTTATGACAACCATTAACCCAGCGTCAACAGAGCAGATAAAATCCATTGAAAACAAAATTGGCCGGGAAAATCTGCAAAAAATTTCCAGCGCCAGTCATCACGATCCTTTTAGTGTGCTGGGTAATCAAACCGCCCATAGCCACGAGTTTATTCTGGTTTACTCACCGGACACCCTGGAGGTCAGTTTAACAGAACAGAAAATCCCTCTCTGTCGCCTGGGTGACAGTGATTTTTTTTACGCCACTGAAAATATTCAGAATTTACCGGAACATTATCGGCTTAATATCACCTACCAGGACGGCCATCAGCTATCCACCTACGATCCTTATAGCTTTAAACCGCAGATTAAGGATTTTGATCTGAATTTATTTGCCATGGGCCGGCACCTGCATATTTATAATATTCTCGGCGCCCACCCCAGAAATATCGATGGCATTGAAGGTTTTCTGTTTTCTACCTGGGCACCGAATGCCTCCCATGTGAGCGTTATCGGCGACTTTAATCAATGGGATGGTCGTCGCCACTCCATGCGCTCACTGGGCAGCTCTGGTGTGTGGGAACTGTTTATCCCGGAATTTAAAGCCGGCAGCCTGTATAAATTTGAAATTAAAAATCGCCAGTCCGGCGCCATCACATCCAAAGCCGACCCCTATGCCCAGCAACTGGAACTGCGCCCTCGCACAGCATCAGTAGCCTGTGCCACGCAGACTTATCAATGGCAGGATAAGCAGTGGATGGCGCAGCGTGAAAACCACAACTGGCTGCAAACGCCCCTGTCTATTTATGAATGCCATCTGGGTTCATGGCAGCGGGATGAGAATGGCGATTTTCTCAATTACCGGCAGCTGGCCCACCAGCTGGTGGATTATGTAAAAGAGCTGGGCTTTACCCATATTGAATTACTGCCCATTACTGAACACCCGCTGGATGCTTCATGGGGCTATCAAACCACCGGCTATTTTGCCCCAACCCGGCGCTTTGGCTCGGCAGAAGACTTCCGCTATTTTGTGGATTATTGTCACCAGCATAATATTGGCGTATTGCTCGACTGGGTGCCGGCGCACTTTCCCAAAGATGAACATGGTCTGGCCCGCTATGATGGCAGCCCTTTGTATGAGCATGAAGATCCCCGCAAGGGTGAACACCGGGACTGGGGCACGCTGATTTATAACTATGGCCGCAATGAAGTGAAAAACTTTCT
>JALTRC010000533.1 GCA_026998145.1 Gammaproteobacteria bacterium | reverse complement strand
CCGGAAGATGGCAGTATACCTTTTGAACAACTGGTGTGGACAGATAGTGTAAATGGTGGCCCGGCCCAACCATTAACGATTGAAGTGACTACCTTTACTGTTGGCCTTGGGACCACTAAAAACTACGCCATTAAATTATTTGCCGATGGAGTAAATGCGGGTGTCCACACTATCACTCTTAAAGTTACCGATAGCGCGGGAAATGTCAGAACCAGTACCGTAAAAGTTACGGTAAATGTGTTGATATAGTGTGTTGGAATAGGCAGGAGTTTTTATATAAAGTTATTATTAAAAGTAAAAATGGGTTTAGTGTTAATGTTAATCAGCAGTCTGGTGCAGGCTTATCCAACGGCATCGGAATGGCAATGGCAAAACCCTTTGCCCACCGGTAATCCGGGGTATGGTCTGGCTTATGATGGCAGTACCTTTATTCTGGTTGGGGAAAATCAGTCGATACGGCGTAGCAGTGATGGTTTTAGCTGGAGTGATGAAACACCTCTGGGTAGCGGTACAGCGCGGGATATTATTTTTGCTAGCGAGCAATTTGTAATGGTAGGGGATGGAGGCTTTATTTCAACTAGTGCTGATGGTGTTAGCTGGTTTCCGCGCTCGTCTAATCTTTCAGCTTTTAATCTTAATTCTGTGATATTTGCGGCAGGAAAATATGTAGCAGTCGGGACGGGTGGTTCTGTTACCACCAGCAGTGATGGCATTAGCTGGGCATCCAGCAATGTGCAGAATGGGCCATTTTTTAACGATATTGTATATAACGGCTCTTTTTATGTGGCAGTGGGTAGAAATGGTGTTATCTATACCAGTACGGATACATCCAGCTGGGCCTCAGAGCCATCAAACGTCACAACAAGCCTGAAATCCATTGCCTGGAATGGCAGTGTTTTTGTGGCGGTAGGTGTGAGTGGTACGATTATATCCAGCACCAACGGTGCTAGCTGGACGCAGCGAACGGCACCTGCTAATACCTTTGAAATTAATGATGTTATCTGGGATGGCAGTCAGTTTCTGGCTGTTGCATCAGCCGGAAAAATTATCTCCAGCCCTGATGGCGTTGACTGGTCTAATGCAACCAGTGTCTCTCTACTTTTCGGTGAAGGCTTTAATAAAATTTTAATGACGCCAGCCGCTTTAACATCAGGGCAATATTTTATTATCGGCGATGCAGGAACGGTCATATCGTCCACTGATTTAACTAGCTGGTTTATTCGTTCACCGGATGCTTCTTTAACCACTCAGACGATAGAAGATATTAACTGGAATGGCAGTGAATTTATTGCCATTGGCTCTGATACACCGATACTGAAAAGCAGTGACGGTATTAGCTGGAATAATGTTGCGGATAATTTTGATTTTTTTAAAAGTGTGACCTGGGACGGCAGTCAGTATATTGCTGTTGGCAGTGGCAATTCTGCATGGAGCAGTACCGATGGTGTTACCTGGGCAAGCCATAGTTTACCAGCAAGTTATACGATGAATAATATAGCCTTGAGTAATACCGGCGCATTGGTGGCGGTAGGTTTTAACGGTAAAATTATCAGCAGTAATGATAATGCGGCTAGCTGGAGTGATCGGACATCCGGGGTAAGTGATGCTCTTTATGGGCTTGCGTCATCTGCCGATATTACGCTTGCGGTTGGCGATAATGGAACCATTATCAGCAGTTCAAATAATATTAACTGGAGCCAGCAGAATGTTAGTGGCCTGACAGGTGTATCATTGCAGAGTATCACCTATGGTGGCCCTGCCAACTTTATTGCTGTTGGTAGTGCCGGCACGCTTATCAGTAGTGATAATGGTATTGACTGGTCCCTGTCTACTCTGGGTGGCGACATGCTGAGTGATGTTATGTGGGATGGTAATCAATATATTATTGTTGGAGAACGTGGTAGCTGTTATCACAGTACAGATGGCATAAATTGGCAGTCCTGTCGGACTGGTACCGTAAATATGCTAAATGCAGTTGCCGGTAATAGCAGTGTTGTCGTTAGCGTGGGGAATTTCGGCAGTATTTTATCCAGCCGTGCAGTTAATGAAGCACCTGAACCCAGTGTTGCCGCTGTTATTACTGATGAAGATAGTGCTGTTACCGCTCAAGTGGAAGCCAATGATCCTGATCTGGGTGATTCGGTTCAGTTTACTATCAAGACGCTTCCCGCTCTTGGTCTGTCCAGTATTGATTTCAGCAGCGGCCTGTTACGTTATACACCCAATGCCAATGTTAATGGTATTGACTCTCTGATTGTTACGGCTTCAGACAGTGCAGGCTTATCGGCTGATCTGACAGTGAGTATTACGATTAATGCGGTTAACGATGCGCCCACTGCAACGGCTCCGGCTATTGCGGTGGATGCTGGAAAAACGTCCACCTCGCAGATTAGTGTAACGGATATAGATACAGATGATAGCCATACATATACCATAACGAGTCAACCGGCTCAGGGGACGGCGACTGTGTCCAGTGATGGTCTGCTGAGTTATACCGCCAATAAGGGAACTTCAGGTGCTGATAGTATAACGGTACAGGTGGCTGATGCGGCAGGTGCAACAGCGGATGTTGTTGTTGGTGTTACCATAACGGCGGTAAAAAGTAGCGGTGGAGGCGTGCTTAATCTGTACAGCTTGTTATTGCTATCTGCTATGATTGCTTTAATGCGCCGGCATGGGAAAGGGTTTTAATGCATATACAGGGTGCCATTTATTTC
>JALTRC010000532.1 GCA_026998145.1 Gammaproteobacteria bacterium | reverse complement strand
ACCGGCAGATAAACGACCGGCCCGGCCGCTGCGTTGGGTGGCAGAATCGGCTGAAATCATTTGGGTTTTCAAATAATTCATGGCCGATGCCGGGCTGTATTCCAGCACCCGCTCCAGCCCGGAATCAATCACACAATCAATACCTTCGATGGTTAAACTGGTTTCGGCAATATTGGTGGCCAGAACAATTTTTCGCCAGCCTTCTGGCGCCGGCAAAATCGCCTGATCCTGCTGGGCTTTCGTCAGGCTGCCATGTAGTGGTGCCAATAAAATATGTTCTATGGACTCTGCCTGTAAGACATCCTGCAAACGCTGATAAAGCTGATTGATTTCCTTAACACCCGGTAAGAAAATCAGACAACTGCCCTGCTGCTGAAAAAGAAATTGCCGGCTTGCGGACACCAGCGACTGCATTAAGGCATCTGTTTTATTTTGTTGCCGGGACTTTGTTAACGGCTGATCCAGATAATGAATATCCACCGGATAACAGCGTCCTTCACTTTGAATCAGGGGTGCATTATCCAGCAAGGCGGTAATGGCCTGTGTATTTAAAGTGGCGGACATCACCAGTATTTTTAAATCTTCCCGTAATATTTGCTGGGATTGCAAACACAGAGCCAGTGATAAATCCGCATGTAAACTGCGCTCGTGAAATTCATCGAAAATCACCAGGGCAATATTTTTCAGTTCAGGATCAGCCTGTAATTTTCGGGTGAGTATGCCTTCGGTAACCACCAGTATTTTTGTATGCTGACTAAAACAATGATCCTGGCGAATCTGGTAGCCCACCGTCTGGCCCACTTTTTCACCCAGCATATCCGCCATGCGCAGAGCAGAGTTTCTGGCGGCAAGGCGGCGTGGCTCCAGCATCATAATCTGTTGATTATTTAGCCAGGCCTCTTGCAGCAAGGCAATGGGAACGGCAGTGGTTTTTCCGGCACCGGGCGGCGCCTGTAATACAAGTCGATTAGTAGATTGCAGTGTTTGCCTGAGTTCGTCTAAAACCTCGTAAACCGGAAGTGTCATCAGCGTTTGCCAGAACCCCAGATTTTTGACACGGCCCTATCCGAGCCCACGGCGCCAATCACAAGACTCAATATACCCAGTACGCCAAACACAATAACTGGAATAAAATAGCCCGCCTCTTCGCCCTGGGCAAAATAAAGCACCAGACCTGCCAGTGCGGTAAACATGCTGCCCATAATAATCAGCACTGTGCGGTGGGAGGATTTATAGGCGTAAGGCTCATTACCGGCTTCCAGTGGGGTCAGGATAAAGGCGAATAGTTTTCGAAGTTGTTGTTTCATATTGGGATTTCTTTTTTGACACAGAGCCACAAAGACGCAGAGTATTTTGGATGTATTTCAACCACCACTTCAATATCTCTGTGACTCCGTGCCTCTGTGTCAATTTTTATTGTTAGTTTTGACGCAAAGACGCGAAGGACGCAAAGAGTGTGAGTACTGGATTCCCGCCTGCGCGGGAATGACTATTTTTAAACCTCTCACTCTTTTCCTGGCGGCCCTGGTATCTTTACGTCAAGGCTTTTCATTTGAATTTCTGTTTTTGACGCAGAGCCACAGAGGCGCAGAGTATTTTTGGGTTTATTCCAGGCACCACTCCAATACCTCTGTGTCACATCATTTTTACCCTTACCCTGTCATTCCTTTCTTTGCGACCTTCGCGTCTTTGCGTCAAGGCTTCTCGCTAAATTGTTAACATGGACTCACGATAATATTTTAACTCGGCAATGGAATCCTTGATGTCGTCCATGGCCAGGTGGGAGGATTCTTTCTGGAAACCTTTATACACCTCCGGTGACCAGCGACGTGCCAGCTCTTTTAATGTGCTCACATCCAGATTGCGATAATGGAAAAATTCTTCCAGCCCGGTCATGTAATTAGCCAGAAAACGGCGGTCCTGACAGATACTGTTTCCACACATGGGTGAAGCACCGGCCGGCACCCATTGCTGTAAAAATTCAATGGTCTGCTTTTCCGCATCCGCTTCATTTAACTTGCTGTCTTTTACCCGCTGGGTCAGGCCGGATTTGCCATGTTGATTGGTACACCATTCATCCATGCCATTTAAAATATCATCACTTTGGTGTATGGCCAGCATGGGGCCTTCGGCCAGTATATTGAGATTTTTATCGGTCACAATGGTGGCGATTTCAATAATCACATCGGTTTTGGGTTCCAGCCCGGTCATTTCCAGGTCGATCCAGATTAAATTGTCTTTATCCACTTGTGGCATAATTTCTCCCGCCGATTGATTCTTAAGGCTCTACACACTAGACCAAATCACCTGCAAAAGCGATAATCTGCGCTCCTATAGTGTAACGTCAAGGATTATCCATGCCCAGCTTCGAGCTGCTTTTTATCGTTTTTTTCGCGGCCTCCATACTGTTAAAATTTTATTTGCTGCACCGCCATATCAAACATATTCAACAGCACCGTGATGAAGTGCCTGCTGCATTCCGCGAAAAAATCACGCTGGAAGATCACCAGAAAGCGGCCGATTACACCACCACCAAGGCCCGCTTTGGTCGCTGGCCCATGATCTATGATGCGGTGATTCTATTGATCTGGCTGCTGGGAGGCGGACTGGAATGGCTGGACAGCAGCTGGCGGGAACTGGGGCTGGATCCCATTTACACAGGCATCGGTGTGATTATCAGTTTTATGCTGATTTCCGCTGTGCTGGATATTCCCTTTTCCCTCTACA
>JALTRC010000531.1 GCA_026998145.1 Gammaproteobacteria bacterium | reverse complement strand
GCAACCGGAATAGATGCCACGGTAAGAATAAGGGCAAACTGCACCAGATCCAGCCAGGGCATGTGTCGGTGCAGCTGTACCAGTACCAGTACAGCCACCAGTGCCAGACTCACATAAATAAGATAGTCACCAATATTCAACACCGCTTTCTGGAAGTGGGATACGGTTTTGGCTTCCTGCACCAGGCTGGCGGTTTTACCAAAGCGGGTATTGGCGCCCGTTTCTGTGACCTCGGCAATGACTTCGCCCTGTTTTACCACGGTGCCGGAAAAAGCCTGATCGCCAGCGCGTTTGGTTACTGGCATGGATTCACCGGTAAGCGCTGACTGATCCACGCTCAGATAATCACCCTCAACCAGTTTGACATCTGCCGGCACAACATCCCCCAGACGAATACGTATAATATCCCCTGGCACAAGTTGCGTTGCATCAATCTCCTGCCACTGACCATCCCGGCGTACGCGGGCTTTTAGCGCCAGCTGTTTCATCAGTGCTGCCACTGCATTGCCTGCGGTATATTCCTGCCAGAAACCAACGCCGGCATTAAAAATCAGTAGCGCCATAATAATGCTGAAATCAGCCCAGTGCTGAACCACAGCAGACAATACAGCAGCCACTTCAATCATCCAGGGAATCGGTCCCCAGAAATAACCCAGCAGCCGTCGAATCAGGGAAACCTGTTCGTCCTTTAGTGCATTTGGCCCATACTGTTGCAGACGCTGACTGGCCTCTTCACTGCTAAGGCCCTGTAGAGTCGATGTGTCGATACTGTTGTCTGTCATTTTGTGTAATCCTCTAAGGATGCATAAATATGCTTAACGATCTTTAGGAACCTCTAAATAATTCATGAACTCACATTTCGCATCTCAGTTCCCCTGCTTCAGCGTTGCGAATCTTCGCAATAGCCTGCTATTGCGTGCGATTCGTCGCCTTGAATCAGGGAAACTGATATACAAACTGTTTCGTCCAGAATTAATCAGAGATTCCTTTATGTTGTTGAGGTAGCAGATGTTCAAGTTCTTTATCCAGATCGGTTTCTATATTCTGTGCCGTTTTTTCAAGCAGGGAGATTTCCCGTTGAATAAATCCTCGCTTGCTAATGCCACGGTAAATAAGCTCAATTAACAGGCTGCCCGCCAGCACTATGCAGGTGCCATAAAAACTGTTACGCCCTGTATGCCATTGATACATGAGCAGAAGTACAAACACAGATGCGACGACTATAAAACCTGTGGCAATAATAAAGGGGTTCCCCCCATACTGATCTTTTAATTTCCAGTGTGAAAAAAGCACAAAAAGGTAAATGGTCATAAACACACCACTGGTAATGGAGGCAATGCCATTAAGATTAAATATCAGGGCAAAGATAATGCCGAGCGCTGCGGTAAAATATAAACCTTCATTAGAACCAAACCATAATTTACGATCAAATACTTTTGGCAGTTCACCATCTTTAGCCAGTGCATAAGCCACATTGGCGCCTCCAAAAAGGGTGGCGTTAAGGGCAGAGGCAATAGAGAAAAGAGCGCCCAGAGAAATCAGTAAAAAACCGGTTTGCCCCAGAAAAGGTTCAGCGGCAACGGCTAGCGCATTATCCTGTGCCTTAATCAACGCGGGCAGGGTAAGATTACCAACCGCAACCAGAGACACCAGAATATATACAATGCTTACAATTAATATACTCAGGTAAATCGCCAGCGGCACATTTCGGTTTGGGTTTTGCATATTTTCCGATGCATTGGTTACCAGACCAAAGCCCATATAGGACAGAAAAAATATGGCAATGGCATCAACACTGCCATGTAAAGCGCTGGCTGAAAATGAAGGAGTCACCAGGGCAGGCTTAATGCTCCATAAACCGAGTGCAACAAATAACCCCAATATGGACAGTTTAATAATCACAATTATCAGTTCCGCTTTACCCACGGCTGAAGTGCCCACTAAACCCAGCACAAAAAACACCAGCACCACGGTCGCTTCACCAATATCCCGGCTCAGGGTGTCAGGTTCAATCTGTAACAAAGGTAAAAGATAACTGGCAAATCCCTTGGCAAATAAAGCAATAGAAACCACATAGGTCAGCCAGAATAAAAAGCTCAGTGCGCCGGTTAACAAACCATCACCCATGGCTTTTAAAATAAACTCTATCGGCCCCGCATCGGAAATAATGTGTTTTCCCAGCTGCGCATAAGAATAGGCAACCAGCAAGGCGACGATACCGGAGAGCACAAATACCAGCGGCAGATTAGGGCCGGCCAGGCGAGCGCCTAAACCAAAAATGGAAAATATACTGGCGCCCACCATGGTGCCAACCGCCAGTGCAATAACCTGCCACAAACTCATTTTGTCAGCCTCGGCTGACGCTGTATTGTTATTATTTTTCATGGGCATTTTCTTACTGTTTATAGTTGGCTATTTTTCTGTACATAAATAATTGCCGTGCGTAAAGCACTGAGCAATTTGTCATAGTCTTTTGTTTGTGTTTTCTGCCGTGATTCAAGCAACTTCGATATGCGTTTCTGTTCTTTAATGGCATCCTGCAAAGGTAAATAAAAATCATCACAAACAAGAAAATGTTGCGCTTCTGCAAGTTTGCCCATCGGGTCACCCTTACTGTCACTCTGTAAAATTTCTTCTGCATTATCAACCGCGTGAATCGCCGCCGTACTGGCATCATCAACGGGCAGGCCAAGCAGTGCCGTATGGAGCAGGGGGAACCAGGTGAGCAGTTGTTTATTATCTGCATTGGCGCGGGCCAGAATAATGCTGTTAATCAGCTGTCCGGTGCGCGCACCGGCGCCTCTGGAAAGTGCCTGCTGAAGTGTGACACCGGCGGCGATAAGTGAGCGTGTCGCCTCAGCTTTATTATCTTTGGATAATGCAAGCCGGGATTGCATCACAAAGGCCAGACTGCTGGATAAATCTTCCGCAATAATCAGTTGAATATTAACGCCGGGGCAATACAGCCCTGGTTTAAGGGGTGGGGCTGCATTTGCGGCAGAAAGGCTAAACACCATGCTGAATAAAGCAAACAGAGTCGATCGTTGAAAAAGTGTTTTATAAACTGAATAAGACATTAATATTTTCCTGAAATAGTCATTGAATGATGATAAATAAAAGGCTTTTAAACATCCGTTAATCCTTCCGGTTGTTTGATGATGTTTTGCAGTGTGCTGAAAAAACGGCCCGCTTCAGCCCCATAAACCACTCGGTGGTCGCAGCTCAATGTGGCCTCGGCCTGATTTTTTTGCGCAGCACCCAGGGCTAAAATCGCGCAGGCTCCCAGTGGTACTATGGCATCAAAGCGGCTAACCGCTGGAAACGTCCCCAGATTAGACAGGTAAAAAGTGGCTCCCTGATAATCTTCCGGCTGCAAACGGCGACGGGCAATTTTCTGTTTAAGTTTTTGCCAGTCTGCCGACAGATCAGCTAAGGGTTTTTGCGCCATATCCCGCAATACGGGGGTGAGCAACCCGCCGGGCACATCCACGGCTATGCTCACATCCACACGATCTCTCAGGGCCAGCCCCGCATCCGTATAGGCGGCGTTAAATAAGGGATGTTTTTTAATCGCCAGAGCGCAGGCCCTGGCCAGTAGCAGGCTCAGGGAAAATCCATTGGCTTTTGCATATTCCTGCAGGGGCTGTAAATCCAGCAGGCTGCTGACCCGAAAAGTCGGGGTTTGCAGGGTGGCGCTCATATTATCGGCAACAGCCCTGTGCATGGGGGTTAATAGCTTGTAGCGATAGGGCGGGCCGGCTTTAAGATCCGGCTGTGGCGGCGCCAGTGCAGCGGCCAGTACCTGTTTGCCATGGATAATGCCATCGGCAGATGGGGCAATATGTTCCAGGGATATTCCCAGATCCCTTGCCAGCCCCCGGGCATAGGGGGAGGATTTATGCTGACTGGCGGCGGCCGCGTTCACGGTTGGCAGCAGGGGGGCAGCTTCTGCCGTTTTTGTTTCAGTTGATGGCGCTGTTTGCGGCCGGGCCGTTTGAGGCTCACTTGCCGGTGGAATCGCTTCATTATTTTCCGTATCAGTTGCCGTATCTGACAGCCAGGCAATGGTCTCACCAATTTTATAATCCGCATCCGTTGCGGCCAGCGGCCCCTGTAAATAACCATCGGCAAAAGCCTCAATTTCCATCACCGCTTTATCCGATTCCACTTCGGCAATGGCCTGGCCTTTTTTAATGGCATCGCCGGGCTGTTTTAGCCATTGATGTAAATGGCCGGTTTCCATGGTATCGGACAGGGCAGGCATGGTAATGGGCTGTTTCATATTGCATCCTTTGTCTGGCACAGGTCAGTTGCGGCAGCGACAATATCTGCCGGGCGGGGAATACTCATCGCTTCCAGTGTGCCGTTATAGGCAATGGGCAGCTCCCGGGCAGCCAGCCGCTTAGGTGGCTCGTCCAGCAGATAAAAACAGCGCTCGCTCAGGCCTGCGATAATTTCAGCGCCGGCACCGGCAAAGCTGCTGTCTTCTTCCACTACCAGTAAGCGGTGAGTCTGTTCAATGGATTGCACGCAGCTGTCCCAATCGATGGGACGCAGGCTGCGCAGGTCAATAACCGTGGCTTCTATGCCCTGAGCCGATAGCTGTTCGGCGGCCTGCAATGAAACCTGTAGCATTCTTGAATAGGTCACAATGGTTAAATCTGCGCCCTGACGATGTACTCTGGCCCGGTGCATGGGGGGTGCTTCGACCTGGGTATCCACCTCGCCCTTGCTGAAATACAGTAGCTCATGTTCCAGCACAATAATCGGCTCATCACTGCGAATCGCCTGATTTAGCTGCCACCAGGCATCCTGTGGGGTGGCAGGCACGGCAATGCGCAGGCCGGGTACATTCATCAGGGTTTGTTCAAGGCGCTGGGAGTGCTGGGCCGCCAGCTGTTTTGCCACGCCGCCCGGAGTGCGTACAACCAGCGGCATGGGAAACTGCCCGCCGGACATAAAGGGAATTTTGGTGGCCATATTAATAATGGCATCCAGGGCCAGCAGGGCAAAATTAATGGTCATAATTTCCACCACCGGACGGCTGCCCAGAAGCGCCGCGCCCACGCCCAGGCCGGTAAAACTGCCTTCGGAGATCGGCGTGTCCCGCACCCGCCATTCACCAAAGCGGGCGTACAGGCCTTCACTCACCCGGTAGCTGCCTCCGTAAAGTCCCACATCCTCGCCCAGCAAAAACACCGAATCATCCGCTTCCATCTGCTGATACAGGGCGCGATTCAGGGCCTGCCAGTAAAACATTTCCTCAGCCATCAGATCAGTACCTCCTGTTGGCGGTTGCAGTCCAGATAAGCCTGGGCATCTTCCAGGGTAGGCTCCGGGCTGGCCAGCGCAAAGGCCACCGCATCATCGACAATCTGCGCAACCTCGCTGCGTAAGGCTTCCAGTTGCCGGTTATCCAGATGTCCTAAGTTGTCCATCTGGCTGCACAGCTTATTAATCACATCCGGGCCGGCGGCGCTAATTTCGTCTGCACTGGGGTAGCAGGGCAGGGTTTCCCTGATGGCAATGGCGACAGGATCTTCCTGGTCCTTAAAGGCTTCCACTTCCACTTTGGGCCGGTAACTGCCCGGATCGGCCATGGAGTGGCCACGAAAACGGTAGGTTTCAAATTCCAGCAGCTGGGGGCCGGTGCCCGCGTAAATCTGCTGTAATGCCTGGCCGGTGGCTTCATATACTTCCAGTACATTCATGCCATCGATGCGGCGGGCGGGGATTCTGTAGCCGCAGGCCCGTTTGTAAACTTCGGCCACGGCTGAATGGCGATGGATTTCGGTGCCAATCTGGTAGTGATTGTTTTCGCATACAAATAACACAGGCAGGCCCCAGAGGGCTGCCATATTCAGGGACTCATGGAAGGTGCCCTGGTTTACCGCACCATCCCCAAAGAAACAGATAACCGCTTCAGGCTGCTGCTTCATGGCAATGGAGTAGGCAATGCCAGTGGCCACCGGAAAAGTTTCCCCAACTATGCCGTAACCGCCCATAAAGCGCTTTTGCCGGTCAAACAGATGCATACTGCCGCCCATGCCGTGGCTGCAACCGTCTTTTTTACCAAACAGTTCGGCCATCACCTGATCCGGGCTAATACCCCGCAGCATGGCATGTACATGCTCCCGGTAGGTGGATACCACATAGTCAGACGGGCCGGCGGCATTTAGCACGCCCACCGCCACCGCTTCCTCACCCGGATACAGATGCAGAAAGCCGGCAATATTGCCCTTTGTGTATTCTTCGGCGGCCCGCTCTTCAAAGGCGCGGGCCAGCAGCATATCTTTGAGCAGTTTGAGTTGGGTTTCCCGGTCCATTAGCTTTCCTCAGGCAGCCATTCATCAAGGGCGTCATACAAAGGCGTCATATACATATAGGCCGGGCCACCGTGCATAATCACCGCCATAAACCCGGCTTCGATTATTTCCTGGCGGCTGGCACCGGCAGCAATGGCCTGCTCAACATGAAAGGCGATACACCATTCACACTGGGCGGCCACGGCCAGGCCCACATTGATTAATTCCTTAACATGCAGGGAAAGGGCTTCACCTGCCTCGGCTTTTTGCAGAAAACCTAAAAAGGCATCGGTTTCATTGGGGTATTCCGACTTCAGGCGTTTTGTGAGTTGCTGAATTTCGCTTAAACGCTGTTTCATATTACTCATGTCTCTCTCCTTTTAGTATCACGACTTTATTATCCCGCTACATTGACTTGCCCATACTGATGCAGATTAAGTTCAGCTTATTTAATGATGCGCCTTGCCTTTTATGTAATACAGCCCCAGCACAATCAGCAAAGCCCCAAATAGATAACGTAAATGGGCCTCTTTTAATGCCAGCGCCAGATGGCTGCCCCCATAGGCGCCAATCAGTGCGCCTATGGCCAGAGGCAATACCAGCGGCCTGCAAATATTGCCCAGACGCCAGTTCTCCCAGCTGCCGCTCAAGGTTGCCGGCAGACGCGCGGCCAGGGAGCAACCCTGAGCCAGTTGTTGGGGAATCCCCAGTCCTAATACAAATAAAGGCGCCAGTATGGGGCCGCCACTAATGCCCACAACGCCGGCTACCAGACCTTCAATCACACCAACGGCTAATAAATAAGCATGTGTCCAGCTGTCAGGGAGGGCAAATTCAGCCAGTAGCTGATCCCGGAACAGCACCAGAAAACCGCCTGTTACCACAATCCAGCCAAACTCCTTTTTCAGGGTACTGGCCCCCTGCTTTTCCGACCAGGCTGCCGCCAGCGGTGTAATCACAAAAGACGGAATAGCCACCCACAGTACAATTTCCCAGTCCACCTGCCCATGGGTGGCATAAATCAGCGTGCCTGTCAGGGCAGAAAACACACCGACCATAATGGCTGTGCCCCGCGCTTGCAGCGGTGTTAGCTGCATCCAGCTCATCAGCAGGGGAATCACCAGAGTGCCGCCCCCCAGGCTCATTAAGCCGCCACCGCCGCCGGCAATCAAACCTACCGTTAATGCCTTAAGCCCCATACGGCTAGCTGCCATTGTGCCACCATAAAATCTGCCGGGCTTCCAGTGGAATTTGAGCATCCCCATGGTGGGGTACAACTCGCAGGCTGTAATCAGACAGGGGACGATCAGCCGGAATGCTTAACTGGTAACTGTAACCATTGAGCGCCCCGGCCAGTTTTTCGCTGCGTTTTAATACATGCCGCTCAGGGGCCGATTGTGCATTAATCGGGTCTGCATAAAGTTCCAGCTGTACCATGCCGGGATCCAGATCATCCAGATACATCTGTGCCTCCACAATAATCTGCTGATCCTGTTGCTGAAGTTTGACATTGGCAAAATGAATGTCATCCCAGTGTTCTGCCAGTTGCTGCTGCCAGAGGCAAATATCTCTGGCACTGGCGGCTTTATTGGCCCGGCGTTTACGGGCCGCTTCGGCCAGCGGTAAATAATGTTCCTGTAGATACTGGCGCAGCATGCGATTGGCGGAAAAGCGGGGGGTTAAGGCCGCCATGCTATGGCGTATTTTTTTCACCCAGCCTGATGGAATTCCCTG
>JALTRC010000530.1 GCA_026998145.1 Gammaproteobacteria bacterium | reverse complement strand
TCTTTGGCGCTGGATTTTTCTTCGTTCTCTGTCAGTTTATAACCTCCATCACCGGCGGCTACCAGATAGTCTTCCGGTATCATGGACAGGTCCTGAATAATGGAGTCCATTAAACTTTCCACACCATCCGGAGGTTGTACAGGCTCCCCATCCAGTTCCAGACGAAATGTCATACCATTGGGCATATCCGGATCGGGGACTTCAGTTGCTTCTATGGCGCGGCGTTCTTCATCATTTAATTCGGCGGCTTTTTTGCCGGTTTTTTCTTCCATTAAATGGGCGATAACCTGGCGGAAGAGTTCTTTTTCTCTGGCCAGACGGATGTCGCGTTTTTGCCTGACCGCATCCGGCTTCATTTGTCCGGTAAATAACTGGTGCTCGGGCAGGGGTTGAGAGTAAACCCTGTTTAAAATATCCAGACTGTGCTGAGCGGTGGCTGTTTTTTGCCGTAAATTAACCGTGTGCGGATTATGTAATTCGGCCAGAGTTGGTTGAGATAATAAATCGCAAAGCCGTTGCATTTGCCGATGAATGCCGGGCAGCTCCCGTTCAATGCAGGCATCCAGTCGCAGGGCTTCCAGCAAATGAAACCATGCTAAAGCCTGTTGCGGATTATCATATTGTTGCAGGGCGTTTTCGATTTCAATATTCCAGCTGCCAAACCAGCATTGTGCCCATAGATGAACCGTCATGCATTTGTATAAAATAAAATTGTCATTTTTATCGGCAAAGCGATTGAGCATGGAAGGCAGAAAAAGGGTTTCCGTATCCGTATAACAATGCTTGTGGGTATCCAGTGCCAGACGGCGACCATTCAATCCAGTAACAAAATGTTCCAGCACGCCGCTGATCTCATCAAAAGAAATGCCGGTTAGTTTTTCCTCTGCAAGTTTGGCGACAGATTCCAGTTCATCCAGTTTTTCAACGGCCAGATAAAGTCCTTTGCTGTCGAAAGCATCGATGGCCTGCTCCAGCCACAGTTCAATGGTTTCCCTGTCCATTAAGGACCAGGCTTTGGGTAAACGCTGGCCCAACTGATAGGCCAGACCACTGTTGGTGGTATTGGTTTTTTCAATCAGGCTTAACAGAAAGTCCTGGGTTTCAATATCGTACTGACAAAACTGCTGAATAATATTTTCATCCAGCTCAATAAAAATATCATCCAGCCGCTCTTCAATTTCGGCAAAGGTAAACGGGGGTAAACTCATTAGAACAATGATGAACTCAGCTCGTTAATGGCGCTGAGCATTTCGTTGTCATCGGTAAGCGCCTGGGCAATGCCCGTGTGGCAGGCAGTCACCGGGGAAATATCGGCCTGAATCAATTTGGCCGCGTGTACCAGCAGGCGGGTACTGGCACCTTCTTCCAGGCCGCTGCCTTTCAGGTTGCGGGTCATCTGGGCGAACTTCACCAGTTTGCCGGCGGTGCTGCTATCAATGCCGGTTTCCTTTTCGATAATGGTTTTTTCAAGCTCGGCGCTGGGATAATCAAATTCCAGCGCCACAAAACGCTGCCGGGTGGATTGTTTCAAATCTTTTAACACCGATTGATAACCGGGGTTATAGGACATGGCCAGACAGAATTCCGGCGTGGCTTCCAGCAACTCGCCGACTTTTTCCATGGGCAGTACGCGGCGATCATCGGCTAATGGATGAATCACCACGGTGGTGTCTTTACGGGCCTCCACCACTTCATCCAGATAACAGATGGCACCATGGCGAACTGCGCGAGCCAGAGGGCCATCCACCCAGCGGGTTTCACCGCCGGATACCAGAAAACGTCCCACCAGGTCGGATGCGGTTAAATCATCATGGCAGGAAACCGTAATCAGCGGCTTTTTCAAACGCCAGGCCATGTGTTCCATAAAACGGGTTTTTCCACAGCCGGTGGGGCCTTTTAGCAAAATGGGGATTTGTTGTTTGTAGGCGGCCAGGAACACGCTGACTTCTTCACCGACGGCTTCGTAGTAAGGCTCGTTCTTGATGAAGTGTTCTTCGGGTTTGAGGACATTGGCGTGTTGTTCTGACATTTTTGGATCTCTGGGTTTTGGGGGAGAGGGGAGTATAAGCGATTGGGGGGGAGGTTTAAAATATTGGTTTTTTTGTGGGTTTTTATGATGTTTACTGCCCCCAGTAAACATCATAAAAATCAATCCCCCTCTTTTTCAAAGAGGGCAGCAACATATCAAACAATAATAACCGTCACTTCTTCCCGATCATGATACAAATGCTTAACCCGAATCTCAGCATCAATTCCCGCCTCATCCAGCGCATCTTCAATCAGCTCAATACACTGCATCACAATCATATAACGCTGCTTCATCGGCAGTTTCAAATTAAAGGCCGCATAACGGCAATCCCCATCCACCCGCCATTGGCTTATCAGCCGGGCAATGTGTAATGGCCGCTCCACCATATCGCAAATCAACCAGTCCACCGGCTTTTCCGGGCGATATTTAAAACCATCGGCGGCAATGTGAGTGACCAGCCCTGTGTCCATCAGTTTTTCATCCATGGCGCCATTATCGATAGCGATGGTGCGTATGCCTCTTTGCACCATCTGCCAGGTCCAGCCGCCGGGGCAGGCGCCCAGGTCCACGGCCGTCATGCCATTTTGTAAAAACCTGCTGGCTTCTTCTTCGCTTAACATGGTTTTAAAGGCTTCTTCCAGTTTCAGGGTGGAGCGGCTGGGTGCCTGTTTGGGAAATTTCAGGCGGGCTATGCCCATGC
>JALTRC010000529.1 GCA_026998145.1 Gammaproteobacteria bacterium | reverse complement strand
GCCGGTTAACAAAGAAGCGATTATTACTGGCGCAAAAGTGAAGCAGGTAGCACCGGATAATTATTTGCATCCGGTTCATGCGCTGCGTCGTTATCTGGATAGCCTGCCGGATAATACGGTAACCGAAACTCAGTTTGGTGTGGGCCGTGTGGTGACAGTTAACTCAAAAGATCCGGGCAATCTGCCACAGTCGGAAAGTGAGCAAATTGGTCAGCCGGATAACACCCCTGATCCAACTTTTGTTCAACCACCCTTTGGTGCTGGCCCTAGCTTCTTTAGCGGTATTATCAATACTGGCCACCATCATTAAAGAATATCACCATCAAGAGTGATTTAAGGGAGGCTTCGGCCTCCCTTTTTTATGTACAGGATGTACGGTATGCCGCGGGCGCATGGATGCGCAGGAGCGGCGCGGTTCAGATTGTTTTAAAGATTAAAAGCATGGAGTCCGCAAATGAACGGGAATAAACGCAAATTATGTACAGGAAGTACGGTCGATTTTTGCTCCTGCAAAATCGACATTTCCGCCGTCCATGGCGGTCGTATGCCGCGGGCGCATGGATGCGCAGGAGCGGCGTGGTTCAGGTTAGTTTAAAGATCAAAAGCATAAAGCCCGAAACTGCACACCAATAAACGCAAAAATAGTAAAAATAAGGTTCTAATAAAACAGCCTCACTCTGTGTCTCTGCGCCTCTGTGTCAACAAAACCCAAATCAATAATACAGGTATAAGTATCCACTAAAACACTGATAAAATTTTTCTGATAAGGTGTAGCTGCTGAAACCCCACGGATTGTATCTTGTATTTTATGCTGGCCCGTACATCGTTTATTAGCTGTTTGTTATGCGCTGTCCTTGCTGTTGCCTCACCGGTTTATGGTCAGGGCAGTTGTCAAACATTTAAGCCCATGACTTTTGGTATTCTGCCTTTTATTAGCGCCGAGCAGCTGGTGGTTAAGTTTACGCCGCTGGTTCATTATTTGTCCGAGCATCTCAATACCCCCATTCGCATAGAAACAGCGCCTAATTTTATGACCTTTGCCCAGCGTACCCAACAGCAGCGTTATGATATTTTATTTACGGCGCCACACTTTTATGCAAAGGCTAATCAGGTGGGCTATCAGTTAATTGCTCGCGTAGATTCACCGGGTATGAGTGCAGTGATTGTGGTGCCCAGAAAGAGTCATATTGATACCCTGGATGATTTAAAAGGCAAGCGTCTGGCCAGTTTGCATAAAGAGAGCCTGGCGTCTATTTTGCTGCGTAAACATTTACGGGAGCATGGTATCGATCCGGACAAAGATTTAAGCATTATTTCCACACCCACCCATGATGCTTCTTTACTATCGTCCTATCACGGTATTACCGATGCTTCTGCATTGATGCAGCCTCCCTATGAAGCCGCCAGTGAACAGGTACGCCAGAATATGCGGGTAATTGCCACAACCGAGCGAGCGCCCCATATTCCCATCAGCGTCTCTGCCAGACTCAGCTCCCAATGTAGTCAGGAAATATCCCGTTTATTATTAGCCATGGGCAATACGGATGAAGGGCGTTCTGTGCTGAAAAATAATCGCTTTAGTGGTTTTAGAAAAGCCAGTGAAGAGGATTATAAAAAAATTAAGGCTTTGTTAGTGCAGTAATGAGTCATCCCGTTCCCCTTTTACAATCCCTGCGCTGTCGTTTAATTGTCAGCGTAGTGGCCATTGAAATTATTATGCTGTCCATTCTGGTGTGGAATAATATTTCTATTATTCAGTCTACCCACACCGATCGTTTAAGGGATACGGCTAATAGTATGGTGCAGCAAATTGCCAATACGGCAGGCAATTATATGGTGGCAGTGGATTATGCCACGCTGGAAGATTATTTAAAAAATGTGGTGAATTACAAGGAGCTGCTGTATCTGGCGGTGCTGGATCGGGATGATAAAGCGGTGATTTCCTTCGGGGATTTTCCAGACAGGGCTCGACCTGCAATTGATAGTCATCCGGCACAGGCTGACGATGGTGTGTTTGATATTGCCGAAGATATTAAAGTGGCCGGTCAGCCCATGGGGAAAGTGCTGGCAGGATTTTCCTTATCCTTAATGGAAGATGCGATTAAAAAATCCCGCGTAAGAGGCACCAGCATTGCGGCGATTGAAATTATTTTAACGGTAATCGTCACTGTTATTATTGGTCTTGGTTTAACCCGTCGGCTGGGTATGTTATCCCATGCGGCAGCGCAGGTTGAAAGCGGGGATTATTCCGTTAGCGTACCAACCGAAAGCAATGATGAGGTGGGTAAAACCGCAGCGGCTTTTAACCGTATGGTGACCGAAGTCTCCAGTCGCACCAAACAGCTTGAAAAAGAAGAGTCCCGATCCCGTGAGCTATTGCGGGAAAATCGTCAGTTAATTCATACCTCACTGGAAATACAGGAGGAAGAGCGCAAACATCTGGCCCGTGAATTACATGATGAACTGGGTCAATGTTTAACGGCAATTCAGGCGGATGCTGAATTAATTCGGGATGTGTCCGGGGATAATAAAGCCATTCAAACCAGTGCCTCGGCAATTATGGATGTGTCTTCACGGGTTTATGATGTGGTGCATTCCATGATGCATCGGCTGCGCCCCAGTATTCTGGATAATCTGGGTTTGATAGAAGCCCTGAAGGATGAAATTGAAGCCTGGAAAAGCCGCCATCAGAATACCCGTTGTGAATTTATATACCGTGGTGATTTATCTTCTTTAGGGGAGCGCAGTAATATCAGCCTGTACAGAATTGTGCAGGAATGCCTGACCAATATTTCAAAATATGCGGAAGCCTCATCAGTATTGATTGAGCTGGAAAACAAGGGTGATGAGCTGTTGCTCAATATAAAAGATAATGGCCGGGGTTTTGATTCAGCTTTGTCGGCAAAAGGGCTGGGGCTGATTGGTATGCGGGAGCGGGTCTCATCTTTGGGGGGCAGCATGGATATTAAAACATCTGAGGGGGACGGGGTGTATATTCGCATTCGTCTGCCCATGAATAATGGTTCAGATAATGAGCAAAGATAATATTAGTGTGTTGCTGGTAGACGATCATGAAGTGGTGCGTGCCGGCTACAGTCGTTTGCTGGAAGCGACACAGGGCATTAGTGTGATTGCCGAAGCAGAAGATGGAGAGACTGCCTACAGCGCCTATTTTGAGCATCAGCCGGATGTACTGGTTATGGATTTATCCATGCCGGGCATGGGAGGGCTGGAAGCCAGCCGGCGGATTCTGGCCAGAGATAAACAGGCGCGAATTTTAGTCTTCAGTGTTTATGAAAATGAAGTGTTTTTAATGCGCGCCCTGGATCTGGGTGTGCTGGGCTATATATCCAAACGCAGTGCTTCCCAGGTAATGATTGAAGCGGTGCGACAGGTGGCTGGTGGCAATGTATATGTGGGGCAGGAGCTGATGCCCCATCTGATAAAGGCGCGCACATCGGATGATGGGGATCCCCTGGCTGAGTTATCACCCAGAGAGTTTGAAGTGTTTATGTTGCTGGCCGATAGCAAATCCGTGAATGATATTGCCGAGCTGCTGAACCTGAGCCCCAAAACCGTAGGCCATCATACCACCAGTATTAAGGCCAAGCTGGGAATGTCTGATGTGGCCGGACTAACCCGTATGGCGATACGTCTGGGTTTAATGGCGCCCTGAGAATTTCGCCATCAGCCGATAATAAAATCAGGGTATAATAGGCCCTTTATGTCACTGGTTATTGAAGCCTATGTCGAAAGTCAAATTAACAGAATATAGCCACGGCGCCGGCTGTGGTTGCAAAATTTCCCCCCGCTTACTGGAACAGGTTTTACAGAACTCAAGTGTCGAGTTTTTTGAACCCCGATTGCTGGTGGGCAATGATACCAAAGATGATGCGGCGGTTTTTGATCTGGGCAATGGCAGCTCGGTAGTTAGCACCACAGATTTTTTTATGCCGATTGTGGATGATCCTTTTGAATTCGGGCAGATTGCCGCAACCAATGCCATCAGTGATATTTACGCCATGGGTGGCAGCCCTTTAATGGCCATTGCGATCTTTGGCTGGCCGATCAGTAAGCTGGATGCGGATGTGGCCGCGCAGGTAATCGAAGGTGGTCGCCATGCCTGCAAACTGGCGGGTATTCCACTGGCCGGTGGCCATTCCATTGATGCGCCTGAGCCAATTTTTGGTCTGGCGGTTACCGGCCAGCTGGAAAATATTCATCTGAAAAAAAATAATCAGGCCACGGCTGGCTGCCAGCTGTTTTTAACCAAGCCTTTAGGCATAGGCATACTCACCACGGCCGAAAAAAAGAAACTATTAAAACCGGAACACGCACGCATCGCCATCGATACTATGTGCCAGCTAAATAAGCCGGGCGCTGAATTTGCAAAGCTGCCTTATGTCACCGCCATGACCGATGTCACCGGTTTTGGATTGATGGGGCATTTAACAGAAATCTGTGAGGGCAGTGGTGTGCGAGCGATGGTAAATTATCAGGCCGTGCCCAAGTTACCGGAAGTGGAATATTATATTGAACAGGACTGCTCCCCAGGTGGTGCACAACGTAACTTCGACAGTTATGGTGACAAGTTAGGAGAGATGAGTGAATTACAGAAAAAAATGCTATGTGATCCACAGACCTCCGGGGGACTACTGGTAGCGGTAAAAGCGGAACATGCCGATGAATTTATGGCTTATGCCCAGGATATAAATCTGCATTTATCACCGCTGGGTGAACTGCTGGATGCAGATGATTCAAAACCTCTGATTGAAATCAGTTAGCTTTATGTCGCAAATCGAATTACCACAAATTGATGACCTGCGTTCCCTGTTTTTAAAAGATACTCCGCTGCTGGATGTACGTGCGCCGGTTGAATTTGCACAGGGGGCTTTTCCCACGGCAGAAAACCATCCCTTAATTAATGATGATGAACGGGAAGCCATTGGTACCCAATATAAAAATGCCGGTCAGGATGAAGCGGTAAAACTGGGCCATGAACTGGTGCAGGGGGATGTGAAAGCACAGCGTATCGAAAGCTGGAAACAGTTTATTCAGCAGCACCCGCAAGGTGTGCTTTACTGTTTTCGTGGCGGCATGCGTTCAAAAATATCCCAGCAATGGATAGCTGAACAAACCGGTATTATTTATCCCAGAGTTAAAGGTGGCTATAAAGCCATGCGGCGTTTTTTAATCGATGAGCTGGAAGCATCGGTCAATAAAATCCAGCCGGTTATTCTGGGCGGCAGTACCGGCATCGGTAAAACCCTGTTACTCAATCAGTTAAAACAGAAGGTGGATCTGGAAGGTATTTTATATCACCGGGGTTCAGTGTTTGGTAAGCATGTTACGCCACAGCCTTCGCAAATTGATATTGAAAATAAAATATCGATTGAGTTATTAAGGTTTTGTGAGCAGGGTATTAAGCATATTTTATTTGAAGATGAAGCGCCGAATATTGGTTCTCGCCGCATACCTGAAGTGCTGTTTAACAAGATGAAACAATCGCCGTTAGTATTGCTGGAAGCCAGTGTGGATGAGCGGGTTGAAATTACCTTTCAGGAATATATTGTTGAAGCGCTGGCAGAGCATCAGACTTATTATGGTGAAGAAAAAGGCTTTGCTGCCTGGGCAGCACAACTCCATGAGGCCATGGATAAGATTCAGCGACGTTTGGGTGGTGAGCGTTATAAAGCCCTGAAGAAGCTATTGGCAGAGGCGATTGAAATACAGCAACAAACGGCTGAAATTCAATATCATAAAAACTGGATTCGCGCTTTGCTGGTGGATTATTACGACCCTATGTATGCCTATCAAATCAGTAAAAAAGAAAGCCGGATTGTGTTCCGGGGTGATCAGGCTGAGGTGCTGGATTACTTGCGGGATTATTATCAGATAGATGAGGGTTGATGCAGCTTGCGGCTGTTATTGTTTTTAATCAGGCCTTAAATAGTCAGGCTTTTGCTCACCGCTACTATGAACGACTGCTGCAAACTTGTTTAGAAACAGCGATATTTGCAACGCATGGTCTGGTTTCCGCAGGAATATTTCGATTTCTTCCGGGGAATTTTCGATTAGAGGGAAGCACATTTAGTTTGTGAAAAACTGTCACACTTCTTTAAACATTCTGTCACCTTATGGTTATATCCGCCGCGTAAATTTCCCCTATCTTTCAAACGACAGGGCTATTTAAAATGATTAATATCTCAAAACTGACAGCGATAGCTGTTTTAATGGCGGCATCACTGCCGATGGCTGCACAGGCTGACATGGGCTATAACGGAAAATCCGAGATGGTAAAATGGGGCAGGGGGGCTGATTGGGCAAAATGGGGCCGAGATCGCGGCCATGGCAGGGAGCATGGTAAGCATCATCGTTTGCATGTGGCCTTATGGGGAGATGAGTTTTATAACGACGACCCGGCTCAAAAAGCAGATGCTGCCAGCCAGACCATTGATTCAATGAATAAGCACCACCTGGATTTCACTATTTTTGCCGGTGATACAAAAAATGGTCATAGTTTGTGTACGGATGAAGCAATTGGTCAGAACATAATTAATATTTTTAACCGTCTGGATGCGCCTACCATGTACAGTGTAGGTGATAATGAATGGACTGATTGTCATCGTATCAGTAATGGCAGCTATGATCCTGTTGAACGCCTGAACTATATTCGCACAACTTTCTTCAGCAAAAATACAACTCAGGGGCTGGATCCGATTGTTGTTGAGCGTCAGGGAGAGTTGGGGCAGGCTTATAGTGAAAATAGCCGCTTTGTTATGAACAATGTGGAATTTGTCGCTTTACATATTCCCGGTAGTAATAATAACCTGGTGGCAACTGAAAAGCAGTGCAGCAAGAAATCAAACCGCACACAGCAGGATTGTGATGCGGCAACGGCCGAATATCAGGCGCGTAATGTTATGAATATTGCCTGGCTGAAAGAGTCTTTTGCAAAGGCGCGTGAAAATAATAACGCAGGTGTTCTGATTGCAATTCAGGCTGATATTTACTTTCCCTTTGAGCTGAGTGATGGTGGCTATCAGGAAGAGTTTATACCTCAGTTAAACAAAGATAATGGCTATGCAGATTTCTTTCATACATTAGTAGAAGAAACCCATAACTTTTCCGGACAGGTTGTTCTAGTTCATGGTGATTCTCACTACTTCAAAATTGACAAAGCCATGTTTAATAATGATGGAACACTTACAGGGAATTTTACCCGTGTTGAAGTATTTGGCAGTGATGATAACAGCTGGGTAGAAATGACAGTTGATCCTTTATCTGAAAATGTCTTTAGTTTTGCGCCTGTGATTCTTGATTAAGATTCAGGTTTAAGGATATTGGGTACAGGGATGTACGTTAGGGTTATGCTGTTTCTGGCTGAGCCTGAAATTTCTAACGCCTTTCTCACCGACAACTCAGAGTGGCACGTTTTTTCGCTCTTTGAAAAATGAGATTCGCTTTTAGTTGTCTGGTGCAGCTATTTATTAGAACTTTCAACTTTCAAAAAATCGACAAATCTTGTATTATTTTACTTACTTTATTTTGTTTTGTTTTATTGTTTAGTAAATTCAGTTGGGCAAGTCTATAATTGATCGCCTGATATGAAACATTAAACTCTTGTTTCATACTAAATAGTATATTTTGGTATGCCTGTATATTGCATTGCTGCTCATCCAAGTATATTACACCCTTACTAGAGTTTCTAATATCAAGCTCATTAAGCTTAGAAAATATAAAATCATAAACCAAACGCCTTGGCAGCAGTAGTGAAGAAGCAAAGGAGTTTGCTTGCCACTCTAATCGCATAATATTTTTATCTTTTGCTTTCGTAATTGACCAATTTAATATTTTATCAGTGTCCATATGGTCTTGTATAAATGATGGTATATCTAAGTTTCTATGAAGTAATAAATGACCGATTTCATGACTGAGTGTAAATCTCCATCTAGGTGTATTAGTTTCTAACCTGTTTGTGATAAATATTTTTCTTTTATTTATTTCTAATTTCCCAAGTATTTCATTTCCATAGCTATTTACACCTAAATCC
>JALTRC010000528.1 GCA_026998145.1 Gammaproteobacteria bacterium | reverse complement strand
TGCCCACGGGTTTCCCAGGAACAGCTGTCATAATTGCCAATGCGTCCGGCGCCGGCGTCAAACATGGCCTGCTTAACAATTTGCAGGTGGCTTTCGGGAATAAATACACAAATGTTATACATGGATATTTCCTGCTGAATCACCGGATAAAACACAGGTGAATTGTGGGCGGTGATTCATGTAAAATGTGCCCAAATTCAAACTAATCAGGACAATACAATGAGTGATGATGGTATTCAACTTTCTCCCCAGTTAATTCAGGATCTGCGGCTCGCTATGGAAAAACAGGACCCCAGAACCAAGGATGATATTATGGCCATGCAGTATCTCGTAGCTGCTGCTGGCATGTTGTTATCCAGTACCAATAATCCGCAAATGAACAAACAAAATGCGCTGGAAGACCTGTGTGGATTTATGAAGCATGTGTTTGATTATATGGAGCAGCAAAAGCCGCAGGTGCCACCGCCGGCGCAGGATGCCTTTGGTGTGTGGAAGCCTTAAAGAAGCGGACACTTAAACGAACAGGGATAAAGAATATTTGCTAAAGTGGGCTTATGTTATCTCTGTTTGATCTCGCTCAGGATTGCCTGCAATCCACCGACCCGCAGGAAAAATCCCGGCTAACCCAGGCTCTGCAACAGCGCTGGCTTGATGGTGAGCTGGATTTTGAAAGCTGCTCAGAGCCACAGGCTATCGGTGAAGCAGGGCGACCTGCAAGGCCGGAACTTGTGCAACCCCGGGAAGTCCCAAAACGCAATATCAATACGGAAGAAGGCCGGGTGGTACTGGCCCATGCGCTGGCGCATATTGAATTTAATGCGATTAATCTGGCGCTGGACGCGGTTTACCGTTTTCGCGATATGCCACGGCAGTTTTATACAGACTGGCTAAAAGTAGCCGCTGAAGAAGCCTATCATTTTAATCTGCTCAATGATTACATTGAAAAGCATGGCCATCATTACGGGGACTATCCTGCCCATAATGGCCTGTGGGAAATGGCGCAGAAAACCGCCCATGATGTCATGATACGCATGGCACTGGTGCCCAGGGTACTGGAAGCCAGGGGGCTGGATGTCACACCCGGTATTATTAAAAAATTACAGTCGGTCAAAGATGAAGAATTCATTGGCCATCTGCATATTATTCAACGGGATGAAATAGGCCATGTGGCCATAGGCAATCACTGGTTTAAATATTGCTGTGAGCAGCGTGGTCTGGATATTCGCCAGACCTTTAAACAGCTTATACAGGATTATATGAAAGGGCGCATCCGTGGGCCTTTTGATGAAGTGGCGCGGCGGCAGGCGGGCTTTACCCAGCAGGAAATTGACGATTTAAATAATCTGGAACTGGATTTATGAAATATTTTTTAAGCCTGATTTTATTGTTTATCTGTACGTTTGCAAAAGCAGCTGATAAACAGGATGCAACGGTTTTTGTTTATGATGAAAAAGAAGCCGGCACGGATGTGATGCGGGTTCGTTATATCATTACCCCGGATTTTATGCGCATTGATGAAGGCAGGGCGAATGATGATTTTGTTTTATATGATATTAAAAAGAACAAACTCTACAACGTAAACCATGAAGATAAAACCATCATGTTTATCGATTATCAGCAATGGACGATGCCTGAGAAACTGGGCCGTAAGGTGATTGAAAAAACATTGCCGGAAGCCCCTAAAGTTGCCGGTAAAACCATTTCCCAATATCACCTGCTGGCAAAAGATAAAATCTGTTCTGAAGTGCAGTTTATTCCAGAGCTATATAAAGATGAGCGTGCCATATTGCACCGTTATCAGAATTTACTATCGGGGCAGCTGGTATCCAGCCTGAGCAATACCCCCGAAGAAATGCGCACCGACTGTATGCTGGTGGATCAGGTTTATAATACGGGTGAGTTGTATGATAAAGGTCTGCCCATACAGGAGCAGCATTCCAGTGGTTATGTGAAAGTGCTGGTGAATTTTACCCATCAGTTAGTGGATAAAAGTTTGTTTAAGTTGCCGGAAGGGTATAGACAGTATCAGCCGTTTCAGGGGGCTGAGTAGTTTTTTTGACGCAGAGGCACAGAGTTTCCTTTATTTTTACTGATGCTTTTCTCTGTGCCTCTGTGTCAAAGCAAAGCTTCATATCAATCAAAATCAATCAGCTGATATTTGTCACTGTTTTCAAAACGTAAATAACTGCCTTTTTTATACCAGTCACCCAGTACAATACGGGTGAGCTGTTTTCCATCTTTGTTATAGTGATGAATATTCGGCCGGTGAGTATGGCCGTGAATCATCAGCCGGATGCCGTGTTCCCTAAACGCCATGTCCACCGCATCTGCATTCACATCCATAATTTCTGCGTCCTTGGAGCTGGTTTCCTGCTGACTTCTTTCCCGTAAAGCCTGAGCCATCTGCTGGCGCTCATCAATAGACTTGCTTAAGAAATCCTGTTGCCAGGCGGGATCCCGTAACATGCAGCGTAATTGCTGGTAGGCCGTATCATCGGTGCACAGGGTGTCACCGTGCATCAACAGGACTTTTTCACCGTTTAGATCCGCAATATAAGGATCATCAATTAACTGGCAGCCACAGCGTTTTGCCAGAGCCTCACCCATCAGAAAATCCCGGTTGCCGTGCATTAAAAATATTTGCAAACCCTGATCGGATAATTGCTTTAGCTTATCAAAAACCACTTCAATGCCGGTATCGGGATTATCATCCCCCAGCCAGTATTCAACCAGATCA
>JALTRC010000527.1 GCA_026998145.1 Gammaproteobacteria bacterium | reverse complement strand
TCCTTTATCCGGTGTCACTCTGCATTATGATGTGGAAGTCATGGATGTGCGTGATGCTACAGCAGATGAGCTGGCCCATGGGCATATTCATCAGCATGGGGATTCCTGTTCGCATTAGAATTTTAAGTTGTAAGAGCAGTCAGCTAACTGTCCTGGTTTTTGTCGTTCCCGCCTGCGCGGCAATGACATAGCGCTTATAGCTTAGAAGCTTTTAACTTATAAGCTGTAACAACCTCCCAATAGCCGCACGTAAATTCTTAAGCGCCTGATTCTTTCCCGCCAGGCCACACTGCTGTACGGTTTCCGGCCAGCTCAGGGCGTTTTTGATGCGACTGTTAATAATCTGCTGATCCCTTGCGTCCAGTAATTCGATTTGTTCAGCATACTGTGTAATGAATTTGTGCAGTGCCGGGCTGCAGGCTTCATATCCCCGTAAATAACGGGCAAAGGATTCTATGTCCTGCCAGTCCAGCCTGCTAATTTGATTATCACCGGCTTGTGACTCTGTGATTAAGCGTTTTTTTAAATCCTCCTGAAGATCCTTTAGTGAATCATTTAGCCAGTATGAAATGCCATTCTGGAATTTGGTACGCAGTTGCTGAAATATAAGCTGATGTTGCGGTGATGTGGCTTGCAGCATAATGGCAGAATGGCTGGCGCTGACATGATCCCGGGTAAAACCCATACGCACCAGCTCAAAACCCAGCTGTTTCCAGAAATGAATCAGTTCAGATGTGGCGGCAAAACTACAGCCGATCATCTGGCTCAGGCCGGCTTCCTGCTGTATCACGGCTTTCATTAAATAGCTGCCTAAACCCTGTCGTTGTAAATCCGGGTGAACCGCAATACGCATAATACGGCTGTAATTAAGCCGGGCGGCAGCTTCAATTCCACCATGAAAACATAGTGTTTGGGGCAGTAAGCGGCCGGAAGGTCGTCGCTCACCCTTATAAATGGCAGCGGCCAGTTGCGCATCAAAGCCGTCTTCGGCGTTGATGACAACAGCAGCCAGTATTTTCTGTTGATAACTTAAGGTATAAATACGCACCGATGCATTATCCAGTAAAAACTGAAAGTCAGATGGACGGCTACGGTAATGGGCGCTGACCAGCAGTGCAAATAAGGCCCTGGCCTGAGTGTTATTTTGAATCAGTGCGTTTTTATCCAGACGCTGAATATCGAAATCCTCGCTGGCTCTACCATCAATATCGGCCACATCTTCAAGCTCCGCATGCAGGCATAATAAATTGTCTGTCCAGTTTTCCAGCGGATCATTTTCCGCCCAGCGAACCGGTGATTGCAGGCTAAGCTTTTTCCACTGATCGGTATAATCATTGAGGATTTTAAAAAATTTCAAAATAAAACCACGGCCTGTGCCTTCATAACCGTAAAGGGTGCTGGAAAAAATAACCGCAGGATATTGATGCAGCATTTTTTTAAGCATGGGTAAAGGGATAGCGGCAGCTTCATCAATTATTAATAGTTCGGCTGGCGGTTTTTCATCCAGTAAAGCATCAGGGGCTTTAAATTGTATTTCTGCTTTTTGTGTGGATAGCTTTCCCCGTTGCCAATGACTGTGCTCAAGATTTTTTTCCGCATGAAAAAAAAGCGGTTCACAAATGCTCAGGCGAGGCGCTGTGACGATTATTTTTTTTATGCCCTGCTGAATCAGCTGTGCGGCGGCAATACCTAAAGATGATGACTTACCTCTGCCCCTGTCTGCAATCAATACCAGCGGTGAAGCCCCGTCATGTAAAAAATGCTCTGTTATGCTGGCAACTATTTTCTGTTGCTCAACCGTTTTGTAGATGGCGTCGGCCGGGGGAGTATATTCATTGGCGGTGGCTGGAATTTTATAATCGGCTGGCGGGTGATTCTGCTGCAAACACAATAATGCCGGGTGCTGTTCCAGTAAACTCTGCACCATTTGTAAATACAGGCTGTGTTTTAATAAATCCCATTCTTCCAGAGCGGGTGTGATTAAAAACAGAACCCCACCACCCAGCAGGGTGCCACTGATGGCGCCCAGTGCGTCCAGATCAAAATCATGACGGCAGTCAAAAACAATCGTGCTATATTCCTGCCCCAGCCGGGTTCGTGCCTGTTTTGGAGAAAGCGCCTGATGAATATGGTCGGACACCCACAGGGTATTGGCATCCATATTCTTCAGTAAAGTTTTTATAGTGGCTATGCACCATGTTTCATCACCACTCACCCGTATTACCCGGCGCTGGAAAGAGGCGTTTAAATAATCTTGTAGTGGTGAAAACCAGGCCGGGTAATCAGGGTAATGGGACATATGAAAAATGATAAGATACGCTTTTGTCAGGTTTAGGAAACTGCCTTGATTATACGATACAGCAAAGAAGCTCTGATTATTATTGTGCTGGGATTCACCCTGATTGCCAATGCCTATGATCTGTTTACTGATTTATCCCATGGGGTGGCCGAAGGCCATGTACTAATAGAAGTCGCTGTAATTCTACTGACCAGCCTGTTAATTGGCTGGATTCTGTATGAGCGTGTGTCGCAGTCACGGGAAATTCAGCAGCTAAAAGCCCTGCTTTCCCAGGCGGACAAAACTCAGGCGGCAGCCAGTGAATATGTGGTGCAGGCGCGTAAACAGCTGCGAGAGGTGATCGAGCATCAATTTGATGACTGGCAGCTTACCCCCAGCGAAAAAGAAGTGGGCTGGTTGCTGCTCAAAGGCTTAAGCGCCAGGGAGATTGCTGAGGTGCGGGATACCCTG
>JALTRC010000526.1 GCA_026998145.1 Gammaproteobacteria bacterium | reverse complement strand
GACTCAGCGTCATGCTTTTACTTTCCACTATTATGATTTATACGGTCTGATACTGGGCTTTATTGCGTTTTTATGGGGCTTTATGAGTTTTCGCATACATCCAAATTAAGCCTGCCGTTTATCCTGAATGATCCTTGAAAAGATGATATTTCAGGCATAACAACTATGCTCAGCAAACAGCTTTTGCCTGTCGATTCACAGAAAAATCAGGAAATACTCAAATGAATATTACAACTGCCAGCAACACTCATATTCAATCTTTACCCAAAATCATGGCCTGCCGAAAAACATAAACCACATATTATCTTGAAATAAAAAATAAAGAGCTGGAAGCCTTTTCCTATTCCGTATCCCATGATTTACGCTCCCCCTTACGAAGTATCGATGGTTTTTCCCTGGCTCTGCTGGAAGACTGTAATGAGCAGCTTGATGATATGGGCAAGGATTACCTGAACCGTATTCGTAAAGCCAGCCAGAGAATGGGTTACTTAATTGATGACATACTGCACCTGTCCCGAGTATCCAAATTGAATATCAATAAGCAAAACCTTGACCTCAGTGACATGGGGCAGAAAATTATTCAGGAGCTACAACAAAATCATCCGGACAGGCAGGTTGATATTCACATTGATAATGGGCTTCATTGTTATGGAGACAGGCAACTGATTAATATTGTACTCACCAACCTGTTATCCAATGCCTGGAAATATTCAGCTAAAAAAGATCAGGCAAGTATTGAATTTGGCCTGTATGACAAAACCAATAAGGTCTTTTTTATCAGGGACAATGGCGCCGGCTTTGATATGCAATATATGGATAAACTCTTCAGCCCTTTCCAGCGTTTACACGGCAGTGAATTTGAAGGCAATGGCATAGGCCTGGCAACCGTTAAACGTATTCTTGACAGACACAACGGCAGTATACGGGCCGAATCAAAACCCGGTGAAGGCAGTTGTTTTTATTTCAGCATTTGACAAAATAAAAGCCTGCCAACACAATCCCCGCCATGAATGAATATGAACAACGCTTTGGCGGCATACAGCGCCTGTATGGTTTAAAACCCGCCGAAATTTTAAGAAATGCTCACGTATGTGTAATTGGTATTGGCGGTGTAGGCTCCTGGGCCGCGGAAGGTCTGGCCCGTTCCGGCATTGGCAGAATCACCCTGATCGATCACGATGATATTGCCCCCAGCAATATTAATCGCCAGCTGCATTCCTTGAGCAGCACGCTGGAGCAATCCAAGGTTGCAGTGATGGGCGAGCGGATAAAACAGATTAACCCCGCTTGCCAGTGCCATATTATTGATGATTTTATCAGCCACGCCAATTTACAAAAGCATCTTGAAAACGGCTATGACTTTGTGATTGATGCCATCGACAGCATTAAATTTAAAAGTGCCATTATCTATTACTGCAAGCGCAATAAAATTCCCATTATCACCACAGGCGGCGCCGGTGGTTTAACCGACCCCACTCAAATCAACGTGGCCGATTTAAGCAAAACCTGGAATGACCCCCTGGCCGCCAAGGTGCGCTCACAACTGCGCTATGAATATCATTTCAGCAAGAACCCCAAACGCAGCTTTGGCATACCCTGTGTGTTTTCCACCGAGCAGCAACGCTATCCCAAAGAGGATGGCAGTGTGGATTATGCCAAGCCGGGTGTTAAAGGCGTGCATCTGGATTGCGCCATGGGCTTTGGCTCATCGGCCTGTGTCACTGCCCCTTTTGGATTTATTGCGGCGGCAAAGGCGATTGAGAAGATCATAAAAAAATCTCAGAATCATTTATGAACACCCTGGCAAAAATAAAACAGCACCAGAAAAAATTATTAGCCTGTCGCCAGTGCCCGGATATGAGTTCCCATTCTGTTGTAGGCCAGCCAGTGGTATCAAAAATACTCATGGTTGGTCAGGCACCCGGCATCAAGGAACCGGAATTTAACAAGCCCTTTGCCTGGACAGCTGGTAAAACCCTGTTTAAATGGTTTGCTTCTATTGGTCTGGATGAAGAGGCTTTTCGCAGTCATGTGTATATGTCGGCCATCTGTCGCTGCTTTCCCGGTAAAAATCCAAAGGGTGGCGATAGAGTACCCACTAAAGAAGAAGTGGCGCGATGTTCACAATGGCTGAATGCAGAATTTGATCTATTAAAACCAGAGCTATTAATACCCGTGGGCAAGCTGGCCATCTGCCAGTTTATGGAATGCGGAAAACTGGTGGATGTGATTGGCCAGTCACACCGGATGACGATTAACGGCCATGAACTGGATGTAGTGCCACTTCCCCACCCTTCCGGTTTATCAACCTGGCATCGTATGGAGCCGGGTAAAACATTGTTTCAGGATGCGCTGGAGATTATTCGGCGGCATTCGGCCTGGCAGGAGATTCTGGGACGCATATCCGATATACCTCTGCCATGAAATTTTTGACGCGAAGGCGCGGAGAACGCAAAGCTTTTTGGGGTTATTGAAAATTAAAAAAAGATGTAGGTCGGATTGTGCTTTTTAATCCGCCGCTTTTTGTCGGGTTGAAATACGTAACCCGACCTACCTGCCGTCATTCCGGACGTAGCGCAGCGGAGATCCGGAATCCAGGTACTTTAAAGCTGACAACTGGATTTCCGCCTGCGCGCACTACTGTCCGGAATAAAAAAATCGATGCGTTAAAAAAGGTTGTAGATCCAGGTTTTAAGGGTTAAAACCCTGTTTGCAGACTTAAAAAACAAGGATCTACAACATGTATAGTAA
>JALTRC010000525.1 GCA_026998145.1 Gammaproteobacteria bacterium | reverse complement strand
CCTTCAAACAGGGCCGGCAGATGCTGGCCAAAGCGCACCTTGATTAAACTATTGCCATCCAGATCCAGCACCCGCATGGTATCCAGGCCGGGCACGGAATGCTGAAAACCGGCCAGAAACTGGTTGAGCTTTTCCACCTCTTCAAAATAATCCGGGTGCAGATCCCCTTTGGCGGCCATTTCCAGTACAGGAAAAAATGACTTCATGGTTGGTGAAGTGGCCAGTGATAAAATCACATCCTGTTCATATTTCAGATGAAAATTAATCTCTGAAATAATACTCTGCATACTGGCTTCAATATCCGCATCTACGTTTTTGCGGTTTAATTGCTCGCTATAGGCGGTAATCCCCAGCACCAGTGCGGTGAGGGGAATAATAGTGGCCAGAGAAACCCACAGAAAAATGCTGCTTTTAAGACGCATAGAATGGGATAATAACCCGTTTAACATAGGAGAGCAGGGTGAAAAAATATTTAATTAGATTTTTACTGGCAGCTTATGTGGCTGTTATGCTTGCCGCCTGTGGAAAAACCGGCCCCCTGACACTGCCGGATGAAGCTGCCCGGCAGGTCCGTGCAGATCAAGTTTAGCGAGTTTAAAGATTTATGGATTTTTTTGAGTATAAAAACGGCCAGCTCTATGCCGAAGATGTGCCCTTAAGCAAGGTCGCCGAGCAATATGGCACCCCGGCCTATGTGTATTCCCGGGCAACATTAGAGCGCCACTGGAAAGCCTTTGATAATGCCCTGGGTGAGCATCCCCACCTGGTGTGTTATGCGGTTAAGGCAAATTCCTCTCTGGCGGTATTAAATGTGCTGGCGCGGCTGGGTGCAGGTTTTGATATTGTTTCCGTGGGTGAGCTGGAGCGGGTGCTGGCTGCCGGGGGTGAGGCGGGCAAGATCGTGTTTTCCGGCGTGGGCAAGCGGGCCGATGAAATGCGGCGGGCGCTGGACGTGGGGATTCGCTGCTTTAATGTGGAATCGGAAGCGGAGCTGGAGCTGCTCAATGAAGTGGCCGGGCAGATGGGCAAAAAAGCCCCTATTTCCCTGCGGGTCAACCCGGATGTGGATGCCCAGACCCACCCCTATATATCCACCGGCTTAAAAGACAATAAATTCGGCATTACCCATCAGCGGGCGCTGGCGGTGTATGAAAAAGCTGCCGCCATGGCGCATCTGGATATTCAGGGCATTGATTGTCATATCGGCTCCCAGCTGACCCAGGTCAGCCCCTTTGTGGACGCCCTCCACAAGGTGCTGGATCTGGTAGATGAGCTGGCAGCCAGGGGCATTGAGTTGCACCACATGGATCTGGGTGGTGGCCTGGGCATTCGCTATCAGGATGAAACCCCGCCGGAACCGGCAGAATATACCCGGGCATTACTGGTTGCCATGGGGGATCGCAATATGGAGATTCTGCTGGAACCGGGTCGCGCCATTGCCGGCAATGCAGGGGTGCTGCTCACCACTGTGCAGTACCTAAAGCATACGGATGATAAAAACTTTGCCATTATCGATGGGGCCATGAATGATCTGATGCGCCCTGCCCTTTATGGGGCCTGGCAGGATATAGTGCCCCTGTCGCCCCGGAAGGGTGAAGGCCGGGTATATGATCTGGTGGGGCCGGTATGCGAAACCGGCGATTTTCTGGGTAAGGAACGCCGCTTGAATCTGCAACAGGGGGATGTGCTGGCGGTGCGCTCGGCAGGCGCTTATGGTTTTACCATGAGCTCCAACTACAATACCCGCCCCCGGCCGGTGGAACTGATGGTGGATGGGGATCAGCTGTATGTCATTCGTCCACGGGAGAGTTTGCAGCAATTAATGGAATGCGAGGTTTTATTGCCTTGATGGCTTTGACACAGAGGCGCAGAGGCACAGAGATTTTTTGGGGCTTTGTGTCCGGCGTACCGGTAAAAGATATATGCAAATAGCCTTTACAAAAATGCACGGTCTTGGGAATGACTTTGTGGTGATTGATGCCATCAATCAGTCCATTGACCTGTCCACCGAGCAAATCCGCTTTATTGCCGACCGCCATCTGGGGGTGGGCTGTGATCAGCTATTGCTGGTGGAAAATCCCCAGTCTGCCGGGGCGGATTTTCGCTACCGTATTTTCAATGCCAATGGGGGTGAGGTGGAGCAGTGCGGCAATGGGGCTCGCTGTTTTGCCCGCTTTGTGGTGGACAAGGGCTTGACCGATAAATCGGTGATTCCGGTAGAGACCCAGTCGGGGCTGATTGAGCTGGTGCTGGAAGATAATGGCATGGTGCGGGTGAATATGGGAGTGCCGGATCTGGACCCTGCCAGCCTGCCCTTTGAGGCGGATACACAGGCGCCATCCTATGCGCTGGAGGTGGACGGGGAGGTCTATACCATTGGCGCCGTGTCCATGGGCAATCCCCATGCGGTGCTGCGGGTGGATAATGTGGATACGGCGCCGGTAGCAAGCCTGGGTGCCAAAATTGAGCGTCATCCCCGCTTTCCCCGCCATGTGAATGTGGGCTTTATGGAGGTACTCAGCCGTGATGCCATTCGCCTGCGGGTATTTGAGCGGGGTGTGGGTGAAACTCAGGCTTGTGGAACCGGGGCCTGTGCTGCTATGGTGGCCGGTGTGGTACAGGGCTGGCTGGATCAAAAGGTAAAGGTCACCCTGCCCGGCGGTGAATTGCAGATTGACTGGGCCGGCGACTATCAACCATTATTTATGACAGGCCCGGCAAGCCGGGTATTTGAAGGGATAATCGAACTGTGACAACAACCCAACTACGAGCTAAAGCCAATATGCAGGAACTGGATGAACAACAGGTTGCGGATTATTTATTGCAGCACCCCGAGTTCTTTAATAACAATGCGGCCATGTTAAATGATCTGCACATCCCCCATGTAGCCGGTAGCGCGGTTTCCCTGATCGAGCGCCAGGTGTTCGCCCTGCGGGAAAAGAACAAATATTTTGAAGACAAGCTCCAGGAAATGGTGGAAGCGGTACATGATAACCAGCGCCTGAATATGAGCCTGCAACGGCTGGCGGTTAATCTGTTTATGGTGGACAGCATGGATGATGTGATTGCTACAGTTCTCGAGGAACTGCGCCACAAGTTGCAGGTGGATTTTGTCAGTATCTGGCTGTTCAGTGAGGATGCGGATCGTCTGGAGCAACAGTCCCAGCGTTATATTTCAAAGCAGGCCTTTGGTTCACAGGTGCTGGCAAAGGTGATTGAAAACAGGGCCATCCAATGTGGTCGCCTGCAGGGGGAGCCGCTGGATATTCTGTTTGGGGAAGAAGCCCCGCAAGTGGCCTCGGCGGCGGTATTGCCCTTAAGTATGGCTGATACCTTTGGCCTGCTGGCGGTGGGTAGCCGCGATGAGCAGCATTATCACCCGGGCATGGGCACCGACTATCTGACCCAGCTGGGTGAGCTGGTCAGTGCTGCCATGCGCCAGTATGTGGCCGATGTTTGACGCCCGGCTCAAGGATTTTTATCAGTATCTGCAAGCGGAAAAACGCTACTCCCCCCATACTCTGCAGGCCTATCGGCGGGATATTCAGAAGTTCACCGACTTCTGCCAGCAACAGCATATAGACAACTGGCAGCAGGTAGACAGCCTGCTGCTGCGGCAGCTGGTTGCCCAGGTGCACCGGCAGGGATTATCCGGCAGAAGCATTCAACGGTTTTTATCTTCATTGCGCAGCCTGTTTCACTATTTGCTGCGCCATAAACACATCAAACAAAACCCCTTAAGCGGTATCAGTGCGCCTAAATCCCCCCGCAAATTGCCGGAAGTGCTCAGCCCGGATGAGCTGGATCATTTGCTGAGTCTGGATGAAAACGATCCGCTGGCGGTGCGGGATATGGCCATAATGGAGCTGTTCTATGGCTGTGGCCTGCGGCTGGCCGAGCTGGTGTCGCTGGATCTTGAGCAGTTGTCCCGTGGTCAGACAGAATTGAAACTGACCGGCAAGGGCAATAAGGACAGGCGGCTGCCCATCGGTGAAAAAGCCCATGCAGCGGTGCAGCGCTGGATAAAGCTACGGGGGCAGCTGGCTAAGGAAGATGAACCGGCGCTGTTTGTCAGCAAGCGGGGTAGTCGCATCAGTAAAACGGCCATCGCCCAGCGGCTGAAAAAATGGGCCGCCGCCAAGGGTATGCCCCAGCGGATTTATCCCCATTTAATGCGCCACTCCTTTGCCTCCCATATTCTGGAATCCTCCCACGACCTGCGTGCGGTGCAGGAATTACTGGGGCATGAGAACCTATCCACCACGCAAATCTATACCCACCTGGACTTTCAGCATCTGGCACAGGTGTATGATGCGGCGCATCCGCGGGCTAAGAAGAAGTCTTGAGAGATTTTTTTGACGCGAAGGCGCGAAGGCGCGAAGGGCGCAAAGAGATTTGTGTTTTTTATGAATGTGCTGAAACAGTTAAAACCACTTTAGTACGAAGGCATTAAACCATACATAGCTTCGCGTTCTTCGCGCCTTCGCGTCAAAGCTTTTCAAACCCCCCTTGAAATTCACAGATTAACCACCATCTACACCGTCTTATTGTAAAATACCCGTTTTAATCCAGCTGGAGATACAGGTGCAAACAACTCTGCACGGAACCACAATTTTATCGGTGCGCCGCGACAATGCGGTGGTGATTGGCGGTGATGGCCAGGTGAGCCTGGGCAATACGGTGATGAAGCCCAATGCGGTGAAGGTGCGCCGCTTGTTTCATAACAAGGTGCTGGTGGGCTTTGCCGGTGCCACGGCCGATGCCTTTACCCTGTTTGAGCGTTTTGAAGGTCAGCTGGAAAAGCATAATGGTCAGCTGGTGCGCTCGGCGGTGGAAATGGCCAAGGACTGGCGTACCGACCGTATGCTGCGCAAGCTGGAAGCCATGATGATTGTGGCCAATGAAGAAGCATCACTTATTATTTCTGGCACCGGTGATGTCATCGATACCAAAGATGACCTGCTGGCCATTGGCTCCGGTGGTTCCTATGCCCAGGCCGCCGCCCGCGCCCTGTTTGATAACACCGAGCTGTCTGCCCGTGAAGTGGTGGAAAAAAGCCTGAATATCGCCGGTGAAATCTGCATCTACACCAATCAGAACCTGACCCTCGAAGAAATCAAATACTAATTTAGGTAATACTATGTCTGAAATGACACCCCGAGAAATTGTCCATGAGCTGGACAAGCATATTGTTGGTCAGCAGTCAGCCAAGCGAGCTGTGGCCATTGCCCTGCGCAATCGCTGGCGTCGTCAGCAGGTGGATGAAAACCTGCGTAATGAAATCACCCCGAAAAATATCCTGATGATAGGCCCCACCGGCGTGGGTAAAACGGAAATTGCTCGCCGTCTGGCCAAACTGGCCAATGCGCCCTTTATCAAGGTGGAGGCTACCAAGTTTACCGAAGTGGGCTATGTTGGCCGGGAAGTGGACAGCATCGTGCGCGATCTGGTGGAAATGTCGGTTAAAATGACTCGCGAGATTGAAATGGACAAGGTGCGCTACCGGGCCGAAGGCGCAGCGGAAGAACGTATTTTAGATGCCCTGCTGCCCCCGCCCCGCAATGCATTCGGGGAGCCTGAACCTGAGCCCAGCAGCACCCGGGATAAATTCCGCGACAAGCTGCGCGCCGGTGATCTGGATGACAAGGAAATTGAAATCGAAGTGGCGGTGGCGCCAGTGGGGGTGGAAATCATGGCGCCGCCGGGCATGGAGGAAATGACCTCCCAGCTACAGGGTATGTTCCAGAATCTGGGCAGCAATAAAACCAAGGCGCGCAAAATGCGCATTGCCGATGCCCGCAAGGTGCTGATTGAAGAAGAAGCGGCGCGTCTGGTTAATGATGACGACCTGAAAATCCGCGCCCTGCAAAATGCAGAGCAGAACGGCATAGTGTTTATCGATGAAATCGACAAGGTCTGCAAACGGGGGGAAACCTCCGGCACCGATGTGTCCCGGGAGGGGGTGCAACGGGATTTGCTGCCCCTGGTGGAAGGCTGCACCGTGAGCACCAAATACGGCATGGTCAAAACCGACCATATGCTGTTTATTGCCTCGGGCGCATTCCATCTAGCTAAACCATCGGATCTGATTCCTGAGCTACAGGGTCGTCTGCCCATTCGGGTGGAGCTGGAAGCCCTCAGCACCCAGGACTTTATGCGTATCCTCACCGAACCGGATGCCTCTTTAACCACCCAGTACAGCGCCCTGATGAGCACAGAAGATGTGGAGTTGGTGTTTTCCGATGAAGGTGTAGAGCGGATTGCCCAGGTGGCCCATGAGGTCAATGAGCGCACCGAGAATATTGGTGCCCGCCGTTTGCATACGGTGCTGGAGCGCTTGCTGGAGTCTATTTCCTTTGAGGCTTCTGACAGGGCCGGCAGCCATCTGGAAATTGATGCTGCCTATGTGGATAAGTATCTGGCCGATCTGGTGCAGGATGAAGACCTGAGTCGATATATCCTGTAATGCATCGACCTTCCCCCTTTGAAAAAGGGGGATTGAGGGGGATTAGGCATAAAGCATTCAATCTCCCCCGGCCCCTCTTTGTTAAAGAGGGGAGTAAAAGCAGAAGCCTTTTCCACTGAGGCCAATGCCCATTAAATAAACAGATAAGTTTTAAGATTAAACAATCTTTCTGCTATTCCAGATAAGCCTCCCCCTTTGAAAAAGGGGGATTGAGGGGGATTAGGTATAAAGCATCAAATCTCCCCCAGCCCCTCTTTGTTAAAGAGGGGAGTAAAAGCAGAAGCCCTTTCCCCTGATGCCAAAAGCTTTTGTTAGCCAGCAATCACTATTCCCCACCCCCCATCTCATGTAGAATACACGCCTGCAAAACGGCCTGCCGCTTTGCAGAAAACCTTAAGTAGTAGCAGAAATCATCCCCCCAAAAACCTGCTCCTTATAATCGGAGATAGACGCATGTCAGAAAGAAAACCAACCAGTATTAATTTGCATCAGAAATCCCGTCTGCTGGAAATTGAGTTTGATAATGGTAAGAAATTTGAATACACCTGTGAGTTTTTGCGGGTCTATTCCCCGTCTGCGGAGGTTACCGGTCACGGCCCCGGTCAGGAGACATTGCAGGTGGGTAAGGAAGGTGTGAATATTACCGCCATCGAGCCGGTGGGCATGTATGCGGTTAAGCTGGTATTTGATGACCGCCATGATTCCGGTCTGTATTCCTGGGATTATTTGTATAAACTGGGCGAAGACTATGATGCCAAATGGCAGGATTATCTGCGCCGTATGAAGGAAGCCGGCCACAAGCATAAAGAACTGGCCGATTAAAAAAGACAACAGCATGAACGACGAAAAAACACATTTTGGATTTGAGCAGGTTGCCGTTGACGAAAAGGTTAAACGGGTCGCCGGCGTATTTCATTCAGTCGCCGAAAAATATGATGTGATGAATGATGTCATGTCCTTTGGTGTGCATCGTTTATGGAAGCGTTTCACCCTGGCGCAAACCGGTCTGAAAACCGGCCAGAAGGCGCTGGATCTGGCCGGTGGTACAGGTGATCTGGCCATGCGCATGTCGAAAATGGTAGGGCCGTCCGGCGAGGTGGTGCTATCGGATATCAATGGTTCCATGCTGGGCTGTGGCCGTGAACGGCTGATTGACCACGGCATCGCCGGCAATGTGCGCTATGTGCAGGCCAATGCGGAATGCCTGCCCTTCCCCGATGATTATTTTGACTGTGTAACCATGGCCTTCGGTCTGCGTAATGTGACAGACAAGGATGCAGCCCTGGCCTCTATTTATCGGGTCATCAAGCCCGGTGGCCGCCTGCTGGTACTGGAGTTTTCCAGGCCGGTGGCGCCGGGGCTGGCACCGGTTTATGACACCTATTCTTTCAAGCTGCTGCCGCTAATGGGCAAGCTGATTGCCAATGATGAAGACAGCTACCGCTATCTGGCGGAATCCATCCGCATGCACCCGGATCAGCAAACCCTTAAGGGCATGTTCGAGCAGGCGGGCTTTGAAAAGGTCAGCTATCACAATATGACCGGTGGCATAGTGGCGCTTCATAAAGGCTATAAGTTATAGGGAAGCCCGGTAATTCATGAATGCGCATTTCACATTTAAAACTCCCTGTTTCTGCCTGATGAATCTTTG
>JALTRC010000524.1 GCA_026998145.1 Gammaproteobacteria bacterium | reverse complement strand
GCTTCCATTCCGCAGCACTCACCGGACTGGAGTTTATATTTGGGCTGGTAATACAGGCAGAATTCCTGATTTTCTATTGCCTCACGAAGATTATTTTCCATCTCCAGCCGCTGCATGGCGGCGGAACTCATCTCCTGTGTATAAAAGCGGAAGGTATTTCGCCCGGACTGTTTGGCTTCATACATGGCGGTGTCAGCATTTTTCAATAACTCACCAAAGCTTTCACCGTCATCGGAAAATAAGGAGATACCGATACTGGCCGAAATACACACTTCCCGCCCCTGAATTTTGATTGGCAGCGATAATGCGTCAAGCAGGTACTGGGCTTTGGAAGCCACCACATCGGTGCTTTGAATGTTTTCCAGTATCAGGGTGAACTCATCCCCGCCCAGGCGGGCCACCGTATCGGATTTACGCACGCTACTTTTCAAACTGCGGGTTACCGACTTTAACAGAGTATCACCAGCCTCATGCCCCATGGAATCATTGATAACCTTAAAACGGTCCAGATCAATAAATAACAGGGCAAAGCGTGACTTGTTCCGCTGCGCACGACAGATTGCCTGGCTGGTTCGGTCGGCAAATAACAACCGATTCGGCAGGCCGGTGAGGGTATCGTGATAAGCCAGATGACGAATTTTGCGCTCTGCCGCCACGGTTTGCAGCAGCCGGGAAACACGGTTTTTTAATACCGACCAGTTAATCGGTTTGGTGATGTAATCACAGGCCCCCATTGAAAAGGCGTGAGAAATGGACTGGTCATCATCCAGAGCGGTAATAATCAGGATAGGCGTATCTTTGCACTCATCAGTTTGCAGCAGCTCGGCGGTGGCTTTAAAGCCGTCCATCTCCGGCATTACCGCATCCATTAATATGAGATCCGGCTTATGCTGTTTGCCGATTTCAACCGCTTCCAGGCCATTCGCCACTTCCAGTACGTGATAAGACTCCTGCTCCATGGTATGGCGCAGTAATAAACGCGTGGCGGGATCATCATCTGCAATGAGAATCAGGGGTGTATGCGTGTCGGTACAAAGAGTGGTACCGGATAAATTAGTGTGGCCCATTTTATAATTTTTCTTAGGATGTTTATCTATAGCCCTAAGTGTAGACTCTGATTTGACAGAATCCAGCTATATTAGAAAAAAAGCGAACATTTATTTAATGTGATAAATATCACAGTAATCAGGTACTTACTTTAGCCTCTTAGAACAGGATTTATTCAGCCGAAAGCCCCCGGCTAACAATTTCATAAACATCTTTTGCCAGCGCCTCATGCCCGGCGATACGCTGTAACTGCTGCTTCATCAGTGCCTGCCGCCCACTGTCATATCGCTGCCACTGAATCAGCGGCAGGGCCAGACGCGCGGCAATCTGCGGATTAATTTCATTTAAGGCCAGCACACAGTCCGCCAGCAGGGCGTAGCCCCGCCCGCTTATATCATGGAAGCAGGCCATATTGGCCTGGGAGAAGGCTCCAATCAGGGCGCGCACCCGGTTAGGCACACGTAAATCAAAGTCCTTATGCTGTTGCAGCTGCTCGATTTGCTCAAGGGTATTATTCAGCGGCGCCGTGGCCTGCACGGTAAACCACTTGTCGATCACCAGCGCATCGTCCTGCCACTGCTGGTAAAAGTCTGCCAGCAGCGCCTGCTTTTCTTCACATTCTGTATGTACCAGTGCTCTTAGTGCCGCCATCTTGTCGGTCATATTGCCGGCCTGCTGGTATTGCCGCATCGCCAGCTGACGGCTGGAAGGCGTATTTAAACTCAGCAAATAAGACAGGCACAGATTTTTTAAGCTACGCTGACCCATGGCCTCGGCACTTAATGAATATTCATCACTCTGGCAGGCTGTATATACCTTTTCAAAATCCGCCTGTAGCGCATCAGCAATGGTCGTCTTACAAAACTCACGCACATGATGAATGCCATCCACATCAATCACATCCATTAAACTGGCCAGATAATCATCACCGGGCAGGGATAAAATTCGCGCCGCCAGGGCTTTATCCAGAGAGCGATCATTAAGCACAGCTTTAAAGGCATCAATAAAAGATTGCGGTAGTTGCAGCTCTTTAGACTGACGATAATCTTCAATCAGCTGCAACAAAATATTGCAGGCCAACTGCTGGGCACTGTTCCAGCGATTAAATTCATCCGTATCCCTGGCCATTAAAAAGGCCAGCTGTTCATCACTCAGGGAAACCTTTAATTTAACCGGCGCAGAATAGTTGCGCAGTGCAGACAGCACAGCATTATCCGGCACATCATTAAAAGCAAATTCCTGCTCGGCTTCGCTGACAGACAATATTGTATTGCTCTCGGGTACTTCATTGCCCTGTGCATCCAGCAAACAAACCGCCAGTGGAATATGAAAAGGCTGGTTGCTTTCAACAGGTGAAGACTGCTTCACTGTTAAGACAAGGCTTTTATCCTGCGGCTGATACTCGGTATTGATCTCAAGCTCGGGAGTGCCGGCCTGATGATACCAGCGACGAAACTGTGTTAAGTCGATGCCACTGGCATCTTCCATGGCACTTAAAAAATCTTCCGTGGTGGCCGCTTCCCCATCATGACGCTCAAAATATAAATCCATGCCCTGGCGGAATGTTTCTTCCCCCAGCAGGGTATGGATCATACGAATCACTTCCGCACCCTTGTTGTATACGGTCACCGTGTAAAAATTATTGATTTCCACATAGGAATCCGGCTGGATGGGATGGGCCATGGGGCCGGCATCTTCAGCAAACTGGCGGCTGCGTAACACATTGACATCATCAATACGCTTGACCGTAGCGGATGTCATATCAGCGGTGAACTGCTGATCCCGAAAAACCGTTAAGCCTTCTTTTAAGGTCAGCTGAAACCAGTCGCGGCAGGTTACCCGGTTACCACTCCAGTTATGAAAATACTCATGACCGATGACCCCTTCTATGCCCACATAATCCACATCTGTAGCAGACTCAGGACGCGCCAGTACATACTTGGAATTAAAAACATTCAGGCCCTTGTTTTCCATGGCGCCCATATTGAAATCATCAACCGCCACAATCATATAAATATCCAGATCATATTCGCGGCCATATTTTTGCTCATCCCACTGCATGGATTTTTTCAATGAGGCCATGGCATGATCGCACTTGTCGATATTATGGGCTTCCACAAAAATCTGTAGTGTTACATCACGGCCCGACATTGTGGTGAACTGATCTTCAATGCATTGCAGATCACCGGCCACCAGCGCAAAAAGATAACAGGGCTTTTTAAAAGGGTCCTGCCATTTTACCCAGTGGCGACCATTATCCAGTTTGCCTTTATCCACCGGATTACCATTGGATAACAATACCGGATAGTGTTTTTTATCTGCCACAATGGTGGTGCTGAATATGGCCATCACATCCGGGCGATCCAGATAATAAGTAATTTTTCTAAAACCTTCGGCTTCACACTGGGTACAGAAATTACCACTGTACTGATACAGGCCTTCCAGCGAGGTATTACTTAAGGGATTGATTTGCACCTCGGTACGCAACACAAATTCTGCCGGCACATGGGGAATGGTCAGGCTTTCATTATCAACTTTATATTCAGATGCATCCAGGCTTCGCTGGTCGATGGCAACCGAGAGTAATTTAAGTTGTTCACCGTTAAGTACCAGCGGCACATTATCCGCAAGCGATTCCCGGCGACGAATATGTAGCTCAGATATCACTCTGGTTTTTTCCGGCTCCAGCTCAAAGCGCAGATCAACCCTGTCGATCCAGTAATCCGGCTGGCTATATTCTTTAAGGTAAATGGTTTTAGGTGTTGCGTTTTTGCACATGAATAATTACCTGATAAACAGAATCCCCCTCTGTCCCCCTTTTGAAAAAGGGGGAGGAAGCATCAAAAAAAACAATGCCAGAAACTCCCCTCTTTAAAAAAGAGGGGCCGGGGGAGATTAAAAACTACTGGGGTTTCTTACTACGGCGACGGGGAGAACGGCGCTTCTTGCCTTTATACTTTGACTTGTCATCTTTCTTTTCGGGCGCAGCACTTTCACCGTCGAAACCTAAAATTTCAAAATCAATTTTGCGGTCATCCAGATTGACTTTTGCCACCTGCACATCCACCAGTTCACCCAGACGGAAAATACGACCACTGCGCTCACCCACCAGCTTGTGGCCAACAGGATCAAACTCGTAATAATCTTTTGGCAGGCCGGTAATATGCACCAGACCTTCCACATAAATATCCTGCAATTCCACAAAAATACCAAAGCCGGTAACCGCACTGATAACACCGGTATAAGACTCGCCCACCTTGTCCAGCATATACTCACACTTCAGTGCTGATACCGCATCACGGGTGGCTTCATCGGCGCGGCGCTCACAGGTTGATGTATGATCCCCTAAAGTCACCATATCACTATGACGATAAAAATAAGTCGATGCCTTATTGCCACGAATAATATGGCGAATCGCCCGATGTACCAGTAAATCCGGATAACGACGAATCGGCGAGGTAAAGTGGGTATAGGCATCCAGCGACAGACCAAAATGCCCTTCGCAGTCTGCCCCATAAACCGCCTGTTTCATGGAGCGTAGCAAAATGGTCTGGATTAAATGGAAGTCAGGCCGATCCTGCACCTGCTGGATAATCGCTGCATAATCTTTGGCTTCGATTTTATCCGCACTCTTCGGAAACTGCAGGCCAATGCTGTGAATAAAATCACGCACATCATCAATTTTTTCTTCTTTAGGGCCTTCGTGATTTCGATACAGTGCCGGCACCTTATGCTTATCAATAAACTTCGCAGCGGCCACATTGGCTGCAATCATGCACTCTTCGATTATCTTGTGAGCATCATTGCGGGTGGTCGGCACAATTTTTTCAATGTGTTTATCTTCGGCAAATACAATGCGCGTTTCCGTGGTGTCAAAATCGATCGAGCCACGACGTCTACGCTGTTTTAACAGGGTTTGATACAGGCCGTACAAATTAGTTAAGTGAGGGTTCAGGGCCTTATATTTCTCAATGGTTGCCGCATCTTTTTCAACCAGAATAGCAGCCACTTCGTTATAGGTCAGGCGCGCGTGAGAATTCATCACCCCTTCAAAAAATTCGGTGTGCAGAACTTCGCCGTTCTTATCAAACAGAATTTCCGCGGTCATGCATAAACGATCCACGCCCGGATTAATGGAACACAACCCATTGGACAAAATTTCCGGCAACATGGGAATCACCCGCTCGGGGAAATACACCGAGGTGCTACGCACATAAGCCTCTTCATCCAGCGGCGAGCCACGCTCGACATAATGGGATACATCGGCAATGGCAACAAACAGACGCCAGCCACCATCATCGGCAGGTTCACAATACACCGCATCATCAAAATCTTTCGTGTCTTCCCCATCAATGGTGACCAACGGCCAGTCGCGCATATCGATGCGGCCGTGCTTATCGGTTTCCAGCACTTCCTCCGACATACCGGCCACCGCATGCTGCACTTCTTCGGGCCATTCAAAGGGAATATTGTGGGCACGAATCGCCACATCAATTTCCATACCCGGCGCCATGTGATCACCGATAACATCCACGATTTTACCGATCGCACCATGACGGTGGGTGGGGTACTGGGTGATTTCCACAATCACAATCTGGCCGTCCTGCGCCTCGCCCAGCTGATCGGACGGAATATGCACATCTTCCGTCAGACGCTTGTTATCCGGCACCACATAGGCAATACCGCTTTCAATAAACAGCCGTCCCACAATACTGGTATTGGCCCGCTCAATCACATCAATCACCGCACCTTCACGGCGCCCCCGGCGATCCACACCGGAAATCTGCACCACGGCCCGATCATCATGCATCAAACGACGCATCTGCTTGCCATGGAGGAAGATGTCATCGCCACCCTCATCCGGCACTAAAAATCCAAAGCCATCCGGATGGGCAATCACCCGGCCGGAGATCAGGTCTTCCTCATTCACCGGCACATAACCATCCTTACGGTTACGAATCAGCTGACCATCACGCACCATGGCATTCAAACGGCGACGCAGGGCTTCCAGCTGCTCTTCTGTTTCCAGCCCCAGCCGATCAATCAGGGTTTCATGGCTCATCGCCCCGTCCTGATGAATGACCTCTAAAATCAGCTCACGGCTGGCAATCGGGTTATCGTAATTACTGGCTTCACGCTCAGCCTGTGGATCATTCAGATTCGCCTGAGCAGCGCTTTGCTCAACCTCAGGTGCCGCTTCAGCGACTGGAGATTGCTCCGCCACAACTGGCTCGGATGATGGGGGTACAGCCTGCTCGGCAGACTCTACGGTAACGGATGGTGATGTGGTTTCAGATACTTCGGCCTGTGGCTGGGTATCATCAACAGGTGGTTGATTAGACATATTTAAGTATTATTTCTTGAGACAAACCGCCATTGTACACAATCACCCGGAAAAATGCGGCACTGAATCATTTAAATTATTGACATCAACGGAAACTGCCGGTAAAGTTCGCGCCCTGTCTCGGATCAATCGATCCAACGCACCCATGCCGAGGTGGCGGAATTGGTAGACGCGCTAGCTTCAGGTGCTAGTGAGCTTTGGCTCGTGGAGGTTCAAGTCCTCTTCTCGGCACCATTTTTTACTCCCTGTTAAAAATATTTTAATCTGCTGTAGTCCAGCAGATATTTTATCGTCCTTTAAAAAACTATTATTTTTATTATCTGCAACGCTCCCTCATTCAGAACACCTGAATAATAAAAAAATACTCATTTAACAAATACAGCCCGGTTAATATCAACACCACGCCAGCCAGTGTTTCAAAGATTTTCTGGTAACGGGACAGCATCTGTAATGATTCCAGCCAGCCCATACTCCAGGCACCCAGAATAACGGGAATGCTACGCCCTATTGCAAAGGCCAGTAATAATCCAAAGCCAAAACTGACTGAACCGATGGCTGCGCTGGCAGTAAGGGCAACCAGTAAAGCCGGTGTGCAAAAAGGACAGACGGCAACGGAGAAAGGAATGCCCAGTAAAAAAGCGCCTAACATGCCACTGACTTTACGCCCTTTAATACCAAACCATGGCAGGCGAATATTGATCCAGCCACCCCACATAAGCCCCATCACAATCAATAACGGCCCCAGCAGCAATCCCCATTGTCGTCCCATAATAGATTGCGCCCATTCACCACCCAGAGCCGCCGCCACACCCAGCGCCACATGGGTAAAAATCATCCCGGCAACAAATGATGCACCCATCATCAACGCCCGCCGTGGCTCATGGGCTTTGGTGACATAAGCCAGCATCACCGGCACAGAGGCAAAGGAAACAGGATTAAAGCTGAACACCAGACCGGCCAGAAATGCCACCCCTATGCCCGCCCAGCTTGCCTGACTCAGTAGCGCCTTAAACTCATCCATATTTATTTCAAAAGACGGCACCAGTAGATAAAGAGCCAGAGCAAACAGTAAAACAGCCGTTAAATAAGGGCTGCCTCCGGCGGCGCGATTTAATAAATCCAGGCTGTCCTTCTGCAAACCTCTGTATGAGGCAATGGCCATTGGCAGGGTAAACAGGCTGGCAAAAATAATCGCTGCCAGGAATGCATCCAGCACACTTCCCTGTGTGACCGACATGCCGGCAATAATGACCACCAGTGGCAGAGTGCAGGCAGGTAGCGTCAATCCCAGCTGAATGGCATAAGGCAGGCGCTCGGCAGCCGGCAATAATTTATAAAAAGACAGATGGGGCACGGGAATATAAACAAAGCGGGATAACAGATACACCACGGCCATCACCGCAAGCAAAATGCTGGGGGTGTAGGGCTGCCATTGGGGCGCAGGCAATAGTGCGACAGCGCCCACAAATAAAATGATTAATAACAGGCAGCGGCTTAACCACACTGTTAACAGGCTTCGACAACAACGCCCCGGCTCAGCCCGGTTGACCTTTACCCCATAAAGGGTATTGGTGGCAATGGTGCAGGGTTCGAAAAAAGCCAGCAGCCCCAGCAGTGCCGCCGATAATAATAGCAGGCTGCTCATAACTGATCCTCCTGCAAACGATCTTCAAGCTCCGCCCGCAATTTTCTGGCTGATGGCAGACTGGTAAACACCAGCTGACCGTTAATGGCAATGGA
>JALTRC010000523.1 GCA_026998145.1 Gammaproteobacteria bacterium | reverse complement strand
CGTTAAGCAGGCTGCCATCGAAGCCATACAAAACGGCTTTACCAAATACACGGCGGTGGATGGAATGCCCAGCCTGAAACAGGCCATTATAAACAAGTTTTCCAAAGATAACGGCCTCAACTACAGCGCCGAACATATTCTGGTGTCCTGCGGCGGCAAGCAGAGCTTTTTTAATCTGGCCCAGGCACTGCTCAACCCCGGCGATGAAGTGATTATCCCCGCCCCCTACTGGGTATCCTATCCGGATATGGTGATGCTGGCCGATGGTGAGCCGGTGATTATTGAAGCGGATCAGTCACAGCATTTTAAAATCACGCCGGCCCAGCTGGAAGCGGCGATTACCGACAAAACCCGATTGTTTGTTATCAACAGCCCCTCCAATCCATCGGGCAAGGCCTATACCCTGGATGAGCTAAAAGCTCTGGGCGAAGTGCTGCTGAAATACCCGCAGGTGGTTGTGGCCACCGATGATATGTACGAGCACATTATCTGGAGTGAGGGTGGTTTTAGCAATATTCTTAATGCCTGCCCGGATTTATATGATCGCACCATCGTACTCAATGGGGTATCCAAGGCCTATGCCATGACCGGCTGGCGCATCGGCTATGCGGCCGGCCCGGCTGATTTAATGAAAAACATGAAAAAGGTGCAGTCCCAGAGCACCTCCAATCCCACTTCCATTTCACAGGTAGCGGCACAGGCGGCGCTGGAAGGCGATCAGTCACGACTGGCGGAAATGAACACCGCCTTTAAACAGCGCCATGACTTTGTACTGGCCGAGCTGCAAAAAATGGAGGGTGTGGACGTAACTCCATCCGATGGCACCTTTTATATATTCCCCGGCTTCCACGGGGTAATGGATAAAATGGGTATCACCGATGATGTAAAACTCTCGGAAAAACTACTCGCAGAAGCCGAAGTTGCCCTGGTTCCCGGCTCCGCATTTGGCACCAACGGCCATCTACGCATCTCCTTTGCCACCGATATGGCAACCCTGGAAAAAGCCCTGCAAAGGATCGGCGATTTTATTACAAAATGAGGTTGACCGACCCAGATCAACCCAGTAATATAGCGCCCCTCAAAGACGTAACGAATTGTTTTTGAAAACTATTCCCTGATAGCTCAGTTGGTAGAGCAACGGACTGTTAATCCGTTTGTCCCTGGTTCGAGTCCAGGTCGGGGAGCCAGATTCCAAAGGCCTGCTAATCAGCAGGCCTTTTTTATTGTCTTTTATATCTCCAGAGAAAACCAGAAAAACCTCTGTTACCTCCGTGTCCCCTGTGGTTAAAAGAATCCACAAAATCGCCAGGGTACTCCCTTAAATTAACCCCGCCAATTCCAGCAACCAGGGCAAAATAAATGCCGTGGTAAATGTCGCCAGCGCCATGGCCAGGCCGGAAAAAGCCCCCATCTCCTTACTCACCTGAAAGGCCCGGGCGGTGCCGATACCATGCGCTGTTACGCCCATGGCAATACCTTTGATACTGTCATCTTTTATTTTCATAATAGAAAAAATATGTGTGCCGATAACCGCGCCAATAATCCCCGTGGCCACAACCAGCACAGCGGTTAAGGATGGCAGGCCGCCTATCTGTTCGGAGATACCCATGGCCACCGGAGCGGTAACGGATTTTGGCGCCATGGATAGCTGAGTTTGCAGGCTCGCCCCCAGAAAACCCGCAATCGCCACCGCGCTCATAGCCGCCAGTGTGACACCACAAACAAGCGCAACCAGTATTGGCAACCAGAGTTTTTTCACCTTATGAAATTGCTGGTATAAAGGCACAGCCAGAGCCACTGTTGCCGGCCCCAGTAAAAAATGAATAAACTGGCCGCCTTCAAAATATTTTTCATAGGGCGTGCCGGTAAGTAACAAAAAGCCAATTAATAATGTGATGGCAATAAAAACCGGATTTAACAATGGATGTGAATTGGCATAAATATACAGACGATACGCCATGCCATAAGCAATCAGGGTTGCGGTTAAACCAACCAGTGGTGTGGTGGATAGATAAACCCAGATGGTGGATAGATCCTGCTCAGGCATTACCTTCTCCCGATTTGGAAAACACACAGTTTACCAGCCACATAATGGCTGCCGTGCAAATAAGGGTGAGCAAGGTGCTTAACAATAGCGCCACCGAAATTGGCAGCCATTCATTTTCAATACGTTCAAAGTGCACCATAATACCCACACCGGCCGGTACAAATAGCAAAGAAAAATGACTCAGCAAAGTGGTGGTTGCCGTATCCAGTGAAGTATTCACTTTTTTAGTGAACATTAAGGATAAAAATAACAGAATCATACCCAGCACCGGGCCGGGAATGGGCAGCTGCATATAGCGCACGCTGATTTCACCAATTAGCTGATACACCAGCAATATTGTAATGCCATTTATAAATTTCATCGGATCTACCACTTTTATGGAGTCTCTATATTATCCCATTAATCCGGGCCTGACTGATGTTCCATTAAAATAATATTCTTTCCTGCATCGGTATATTGCTGAAACTTTTCTGCAATAGATGATGGTGCAAGGCCCGGGTTGATGGGCCGGAAACCAGCCTGCTGGTAAAACCTTTCAAGATGTGTGTAGGGAAAACTGTAACAGTGTTTTTTATTTAAAGCCGGTTGAATCTGTTGCAGAAAGTATGCCCCTATTCCCTGCCCCCGATAGTCTTCAGCCACACACATGGAGCGCAGCAACCATACATCATCCTGGGGGCAAAGACGCAATGCAGCCAGTAGCTTATGCTGCTGTTTTAGCACAAAAACT
>JALTRC010000522.1 GCA_026998145.1 Gammaproteobacteria bacterium | reverse complement strand
ATAATACTGACCTGACTATTGAATTTACAGGGATATAGGCTATACAGTTTATGGAAATAATATATTTATAATAATGAAACAATAAAAACGCCCTTTCAGCGTAATAAAAATATATAAGGCGTGATAAAACGCCACACAGGACTATGGAACAGATCATTAAAAATATTTCAATCATCTCGATTCTTCTACTCAGTTTCTGCCTTAGCCTAAATGCACAGGCGTCAATGAACCCCTATAACAAAGATAAAGCCTATGATTTTGGTCCAGAAACAAACTGGCACAATAGTCCACTGGGCATATTAAAAAGCGGTAAGCATCGAAAACGGGGGGATGACTATTATTATCATCTGGCCATTAACAACCAGCGTTTGCTTTTACGCCTGACTTTAAATGACCCAACTGGCCTGAAAACAGGCAGCCGCCCGCTAAAACAACTGGGTATTCTGGATATTATTGTTGATGGGCAAAGGCTACCCCAATTCCAGTGGTGTCTTGAAAACCGCCTTAATCCTGTTTCATTTAAAATTATAAAACAGGATACACGGATCAAAGATAATACATGTGAGAGTAAAATAGATCAGGGAGAATTTCTGATTAAACTGGATTCCGCTGATATTACAGCACTCAAAAAATCATCCAGTCTGCAATTCATAACCCGCTTAGGCAAGCATCTGACTATTCTTAATTATGATATGAATGGTTTTGCAAAAAACTTTAAGCAATATGAAACGCAGTTCAATGATGCCCACAAAAAGGCCTCTGCAACAAGCCATATAAAAGCCAGAAAAATACCCGCCCCGATAAGCAGAAAACCCAGAAACTGCTATGCAAAACCACCGGTTGAATTTTCAGGTAGCATAAAACAAATTGCGTATCCCTGTAATGATTCAGCACAACAACGTCAGGCGCGCAATAATATTCGACATAAAGTCAATCAGTTAAAAGCCCGGAAAAAAGAAGAACAACAACGACAGGCTGCGCTGGAAAAGAAACGACTGGCCGAACTGGCAGCGCAACGCAAACGTGAAGAAGAAAAAATTAAAAAACAACGTTTACAGAAACAGCGTGAGCTGGAATTTAAAAAGATGAAAACCAGATTATGGATTGCCCGCTGCAAAAAACACTGGAATAACGGTGTTAGTCCCTGCTTTTGTCGACCGTATATTAGTCATGCACCTGCGGGTACAAAAGATACCTGTAAAAAATAACTTTATTATCAATCAGGCTGCTCAGGATAATCCCGGCAGCCTGATTTATTCCCGCCGCCAGCTGGTTTCCATACCCTTGTCTTCCAGCACTATGCCCTGCTCTTTTAGCTCATCACGCAAACGATCCGCCTCGGCCCAGTTTTTATCCTGCTTGGCCTGAATTCGCCGGGCCACCAGGGCATCGATTTCATCATCCGATAAACCATCAGTGGACACGCGGCTCTTTAAATAATGATCCGGCTCATCCTGCAACAAGCCTAAAACACCGCCTAACTGCTTTAAGGTTGCAGCCAGTGCGCAGGCTTCCTCGGGCGAGGATTTGCGCGCTTTATTAATATGATTGGCAATATCAAATAACACGGCTATGGCTTCGGCAGTATTAAAGTCTTCATCCATGGCCTGATTAAAGCGCTCAATGTAGGCCTTGCTTTCCTCACCTGAATCACAGGACTCTATGCCTCGCAGTGCCGTGTATAAACGGGTTAAGGCAGCACCGGCCGCATCCAGCATCTGATCGGAATAATTAAGCTGGCTGCGATAATGGCTGGCCAGAATAAAGTAGCGGATGTCTTCTGCCCGGTAATTGGCCAGCACTTCCCGCACGGTAAAGAAATTGCCCAGAGACTTGGACATTTTTTCTTCATTAATGCGCACAAAACCATTGTGCATCCACACGTTCACAAACTTCTCGCCAGTGCTGGCTTCCGACTGGGCGATTTCATTTTCGTGATGGGGAAACTGTAAATCCTGCCCGCCACCATGAATATCAAAATGATTCCCCAGACAACAGGTAGACATGGCAGAGCATTCAATATGCCAGCCGGGACGCCCCTTGCCCCAGGGGGAATCCCAGTAAGGTTCATCCGGCTTGGCCGCCTTCCATAAAACAAAATCCAGGGGATCTTTTTTATGCTCATCAACCGCCACTCGCTCACCGGCGCGCAGGTCTTCCAGTTTTTTGCCGGATAGCTGACCATAGTGCTCAAACTTACTCACCGAGTAATACACATCACCGTTATCCGCCGCATAGGCATAGCCCTTGTCCACCAGGGTTTGCACCATATTGATAATATCGTCCATGGAGGCGGTGGCCCGTGGTTCCTCATCCGGTGGCAGAACACCAAGAGCCGTGGCATCTTCGTGCATGGCCTCGATAAAACGCTGGGTCAGCACATGAAAATCTTCACCCTTTTCATTGGCACGGGCAATGATTTTGTCATCAATATCGGTGATATTGCGGATATAGGTGACCTCATAGCCCAGGTGGCGCAAATAGCGGGTGACCATATCAAAGACCACCAGCACACGGGCATGGCCCAGATGACACAGATCGTAAACCGTCATACCGCACACATACATGCGTACCTTGCCCGGCTCGATGGGTTTGAATATTTCTTTTTTACGGGTCAGGCTATTGTAGATTTTTAACATGGCTTTGCTGATGCTTATTAGATGAAATTGAGGGCGGAATCTTATCAAAATTCCGCTTAAATTGTTTTCATTTTTGGTGATGAGATGTTGCACTGGATTTCCGCCCTCAGCTTCGCAGGGGCAGAATAAACCCGAAAAAAGTCATAGCCGCGAAAGCGGGTACCCAGTTAGCCGCTAATAACGCCAGGGAAGCTGGAGATAAAACGCGGGTTAGAGTCGGTGCATACTGCGAATAATTTTGGCTTCGTTATCATCCACCTCCGAGCGCAGCACAATTCGATAACGCTGCCCGAATACTTCACAGGTTTCACCTTTACGCTGATTCTTGCATCTGGCCTGATTGCCATATTTTTTCATAAAGGTTTTTTTGGAGCGTTTGAAAATTTCTTCCGGAAAACCGCTTTTATAAGTTTCATATAATTCGAAGTCTCGCAGGCTGCCATTTTTAATAGAGAACATCACCATCTTCGGTGCTTCCATGGACGCATACATACACATCGAACGTCCCATGGCCTTGAACATTTTCATGCCGCCCATCTGTGGCATATTACAGCTGTAACCTTCTGCTTCCAGTTTTTTCATTACCTCTGACTTGCCCATGGTCAGAGAAACGCCAGCCAGACGGTAATTAGTAAAAACACTTTCCGGTAATTCATTATCCGCTTCCGGCTCGCTTTCAACTTTGGCTGCTGCCGGTGCCGGTGCGGGTGCTGGAGGAGCGGGCTTGTCTTCCGGGGCAAATAAACGGCGATTCAATTCCCGCTGCATACGCGCCATTTCTTCATCTTCAGTTTCTGCCAGCAGGGGCAAAGATACAATTAAGAATCCACTCAGTAACAAGAACAGTTTTATCATTTTCCATCTCCCTTTTATGGTTTTTCCAAGCATAAAAGGGAGGTGACGATATGTCCACCATGCAACGCCCAAACGAGCAACCAGAGCCCATAAATTTGACTCCACATCCTTAAGTTGCTTAGATATGCGCCTCATTCAGCAACCAACACAATAATTTATGAAAGCCGTAAAAGTTCTTTTTGTCTGCATGGGCAATATTTGCCGTTCACCCACCGCCGAAGGGGTTTTTACCCATCTGGTTAATCAGGCAGATCTGGCTGGCAATATTCATATCGATTCTGCCGGCACCCATGCCTACCATGTGGGCAATCCCCCCGACCCCCGCGCAACCGCTGCTGCCCGACAGCGCAATATTGACCTCACCAGCCAGCGGGCTCGGCAGGTGCGAGCTGATGATTTTTACGAGTTTGATTATATTCTGGCCATGGACCGCAGCAATTATGCGGATCTGTCGGATTTATGCCCGGCAGGTGAAGAACACCGGCTGCACCTGTTTCTGGAGTTTGCACCACAGACAGGCACAGAAGAAGTACCTGACCCCTATTACGGTGGCGATCAGGGCTTCGAGCATGTATTGAATCTGGTGGAACAGGCGGCTGAGGGCTTGCTTGAGGATATTCGGGAAAAGCATTTATAGGCCATTTTGATACATAGCTGCAGAGGCATGTTTGACGCGAAGGCGCAAAGGGCGCGGAGTGTGTTTTTTGTATTGCTACTGCCGAGAGAGCATCCGGAGTAGTTAATTAACGCTAACCACCCGAATAAAACAATTATCCTTTATCAAATAAATCTTTGCGTTCTTTGCGCCTTTGCGTCAAAAAAACAAATGAATATGAATTTGTCGGCTTACGGCAAAAAGCGCCTAAGCCGACCTACATTATATATACCCGTAGGTCGGTGTTAGCGCAGCGTAACCCGACTGGGTTTATTTTGACACAGAGCCACAGAGACATGTTTGACGCAAAGGCGCAAAGAGCGCGGAGTATATTTTATATTGCTACCGCCGAAAGAGCATCCGGGGTAGTTAATTAACGCTAACCACCCGAATAAAACAATTATCCTTTATCAAATAAATCTTTGCGTTCTTTGCGCCTTCGCGTCAAAAAACAAACTCCTATCTGAGTTAATTCCCAACCTGCTTCAGTACCGGCGCCTGGTAAGCCGTGCTCACCGGCGGTTCAAAGGTTTTAAAATCGATATTCACACAGGAGCCTGCCGCCGGGCGCAGCAGTTTATTGACAAAGTCCCGGTACACCGGGTGCTGCTGGTAAGTGTCCACCAGGCTGGGATGACAGAAGCGCAGCACACAGGTGTACTGGTACCTGGCATCTTTTTGCATGGCCTCGCCGGTAAACACATCACGCACGCCGGGTATCCTGGCCAGTAACTGACGGGCTTCGGCCATCATAATACCGATGGACTGACTGTCACCTTCCGCATTACAAATCAGCAAATGTTCTACCGGCGCCCAGGGCCGGCAGCGGGTTAATACTTCGGCGGCGCGACCGGCCGCGCCCCACAGGTGCATGCAACGCTCAGCTTCATCGGCAATGATCTGACGAATATTTTTCTTTAAGCGGGCATAAGACATATCCTGCCGGCGGCTGTCTTTCAAATACTTGCCTGCCGCATCCGACAGGCCGGTGTAGTAGTTGATTTTGGTAATGCCACCGGCAATCAGGCGGCGGTACTGATCATCCGACAGGCCGCTGCCCCCGTGTAATACCAGTGGCATTTTCAGGGCTTCATTGATCTGTTTCAGGCGTTGATAATCCAGCCGCGGCTTGCCTTTCATGTGTCCATGCACTGTGCCAATGGAGATAGCCAGAAAATCCACACCGGTGCGTTCCACATAGGCCTTGGCCTCCGCCAGCGAGGTGTAGGCCAGCTCACCCGGATAATCTTCCGCCCCTTCTCCTTCCACACCGGGAATATAACCCAGCTCACCTTCCACACTTACCCCGCAGGCTCGCGCCATTTCCACCACTTCACGGGTGATACGGGTGTTTTCAATAAAGTCCTCCTGGGATGCGTCCACCAGTACGCCATTACAGCCCCCATTGATGCCCTTGATCGCCGATTCCAGAGAGGTGCCATGATCAAAATGCAGCGCCACCGGCACCTGAGCACGACGCGCAGCCGCTTCTACTGCGGGCATCAGCAGGTCAAAATCAAAACATTCAAAATGAGATTCCGCCAGACTTAAAATCACCGGCGCACGAGCCTGCTCTGCCGCCTGCACTATGCCTTCCAGAAAATCCAGGCTGATAACCTCAAAGGCACCCACTGCATAATTGTGGTCATAGGCATGACTCAACATATCTTTCATATCAACAAGTGGCATAGTGTTTTCCTATCTCAAGGGCACAGGTTTTATTCAGTATCAGTCTGCGGTGCCTTTCAGACGATGTTCCAGTTCTTCAGCCAGCCGCTCCAGCGCCTTGCCCCGCAAGCGACTGGCCATGTAATGATAAAAATTCAGGGTACAGGGTACCGGCGTATGCAGGCTGTTGCGCCCGGCGTCCTGAAAATCCACCCAGGCCAGCATGGGCAGATCATTCTGATTCTGATCCACCACTTCCCAGTGATCCCGGTCCACAATCAGCACCATCTGCTTTGCAGGCGGCAGGTCGATTCGCATCGGCATGGGCAAATGCAATCTGGCACGCCGCCACAGGTTATACAATGCCGCATCAAGTTCATCATCACGGGATGCATATACCGGCATATCGTGAATGCGGCTCACGGCTTAACCTGTGAGACTGGCAAATAACAGGGGCAGCTGCTCCGGCAAACGGTCCACATGGTCGATGACCGTGTAGTTGTTTTCCCCGAAAATGCGTTTGACATAATTGTCCGCCAACGGATCCAGTGTCAGGCAGTAGGTCAACACCCCATTGCTGTAGAGTTCTTCCACTGCCTTTTTGGTATCCATACGCAAATGCTGTGGGTCCTGCTCGTCGATATCCGCAGGCTCCCCATCGGTGACCAGCAAAATCAGCTTGCGCTTTTCCTGCTGTTTTAACAGATGATGACCGGCATGGCGAAGCGCCGCGCCCATGCGGGTGGACAGCCCCCCTTTCATGCCCGCCAGACGGGATTTGGCCTCATCATCAAAATGCTGGTTAAAGTCCTTGAAGCGGTAATACTGCACATCGTGGCGGCCATCGGAGGCAAAGCCGTGCAGGGCAAATGGGTCGCCAATACCCTCCATGGCCACAGACACCAGAGTGGCCGCTTCACGGGTTAGCTGCAATACGGTTTTTTCGGAATTGCCCAGCTTTTCATTGGTGGATTCTGATAAATCCAGCAGCACAACAATGGACAGATCACGGGTTTTCAGCACATTGCGCATGGTGATACGGGGGTTTGGCTGCTCCCCCATGCGGATGGCAATCATGGCATCGACGGCGGCATTAATATCCACCTCGTCTCCATCTTCCAGCCCGCGCTGCCGCTGCACACCGGCCGGCGCCAGCAGGTCGATAATCTGCCGGATACGGTGGGCAATGGGCTTGTGTTCGGTGAGAATATCGTCAATTTCCTGCGGGTCACCCTTAGGCTGACGACGCTCATAAACCGTGGCCCAGTCCGGACGGTGCAGCTGAATCTGATAATCCCATTCCGGGTAATGGAATGGCTCGGATACGGGTTCCTTACCCCACATATCATTGAAGGTGGCCTGATCGTCACTCAGATCATCTTCATAAGGACGCATGGGATCACTGCATATCCACACTTCCTGAGCATCATCACCGGCCAGCTCACAGTCCACTTCGTGGGCCATCATCAGAGGGCTAACCTTGTGGCGTACCTGACGCTGGGAAGCGGCCATGTATTCAAAGCTCTTATTCCAGTCGATGTCTTCAAAATGCCAGACAATGCGGTTATCGTCCCGGTAGGGTATGCGATAACGCTCTAAAATACGCAGACTGGGCACCGCCTTGCGGCCGGCAAAAATATTGTACAGCTCTATGCCCATCATCCAGGAAAAATGATTGTCGTCCTGATTGGCCTCGATTTCGCCGTGGAATTTTTCCGCAAAGGCATTTAAGGCCTCATCATCCGATGTAAAGCGGCCATCCAGCAATTGCAGCGCCAGCTTTTCCAGTACTGGCACAGTTTCATGCTCCACCGGCTCCTCGTATTCCAGCTGCATCAGGGAAACCCAGAGTTTTTTCAGGCCGGGAAATGCCTGTACTGCCTTGTACTCCACCCGGGCATCTTCCAGCAGTCCCACAAAAAACATTTGCGCCGGGCTAAGCTGTTCAGCCGATACGGAGCTGCTGCTATACATTAAGTGGGCAGCCATATGAGCCGCCGTGGCCCGGTAAATTTCCAGCCCGGCAATGGCATTGTCCTTAGGCCCCAGATCATCCAGGGCATCAGACATATAGAGAATGCGGTCTTCAATATAGGGGCGGAAATCCGTGTAGTCAGCACCGGTTGGTCGCAGGAAAAAATCCCGCCCCCATAGGGCACGCAGATAAAAGTTGATCTTGCGCTGCACCTTCACAAACAGCACGCCGCGGCGTTCTTTTTCCAGCATGGCGCGGCTGTCGGCAGACTCCAGATTAAAGTATGAGGTGAGATTGTTAAAATCCCGGCGATAGGCCTGGGCGCCAAAATTGGCCCAGCGGCGCAGGCCGCTTAAGGTCAGC
>JALTRC010000521.1 GCA_026998145.1 Gammaproteobacteria bacterium | reverse complement strand
AATAATAATCTGGTGGATGAACACTGGAGTTTGCGTGGAAAACTAAAAGAGAAAGCTTTGGCTCCAGGTAAAAAAATTCATCAGGATGTTTTTATCGGTGCAGGTGTGCATCACATTCGCATAGGGGGCGATAATCCTATGTTGCTGCGCCTGCAGAAAAAACGTCCGTATATATCTCCATCTGTATTGCCGGAACTCAATATAAATGCCATAGCTAAAGTATTGCTGGGTGATCAGACATCTGAACCTGTGCCTGAGAAATTTTCTTTTGGCAGTCAATGGAATTCATCTGCTATCTGGTTTGATGAATCTGCCATACAGCGAGAACTTGTTAATATTGCACTGAAAATGGAACAGGCCAACAGGGAAAACAGAAAAGGTTTCTCAAGCCTGATTGCAAAGGCCGAAAAAATTTATTTCGACAGTGGCTATGACATAAGGCTGTCATCGACAATGAGCCGGATACGTGCTCATAGTCACTGGGAACTGCTTGATACCATAGATGAAAGTGACGGTTTCTGGGTGAAGACATTTTCTGGCTGGCAGGCAGAGTCACCCGCCAGTCGAGTTTTCCAGGCGCTTACACCATCATCAGCTTCTGCTCAGGATTTACTCATCAATGGTAGTAGTCTGGTGTTATCTTTATTTAATCCCGGAACTATGCCGCTTGAAATACAGTTAAAATCAGTTAGTCCGGCTTTTGTTCGCACCAGGCCAGTACACATGTCCTATCAGCTGGATAATCATAATGTAACTGAGAAGTTTATATCAGCTGAAAATGAAACCATAAAAGTCAGCGTTCCACAGGGGCGTCACAGTATAAAATTCAGGCTGCTGGATGCGCCCCTGCACCACCGTTTATGGCTGGCTGTGTCAGAACATGATAAACAGCGTCTGGAACTGCAGAAATCCCGCCGTTATCAACGGGCTTCGGTTGATCAGCCGTTGCTGTATTCCGTGCAGGGACCGGCCTGGTTACGAATTGATAAACTGTATAATGGTATGACCCGATCCCGTTATCAATATATTGAAAAAGCCAATACGAAATTCAACCCGGGCCTGAATGATAAAGACAAAAATGCTTTTTATCGGGTATTTTACCGAACAGAAAATCCGCCTGTTAAAAGCACTGATATGGTGAATAAACAGCCTGATGTGCCGGCTGAATTAAGGCTGCCTGATACAATGCCTGAAACCAGCGAAGCTTTACCCGCTATTCAATATTTAAAAGATGAATGGCAATTAGGTAAACAACAGGATGGTACTGTCAGTTATCAACTGAGTCAGATCAGCCGTGATCTGGTTGCCGGTGAATTAGGGGGTAATCCTGATGAATACATACAGGCTGATATCAGCTACCGGCATTATCTGCCTCTATCCGAGCGCTGGTTTTATCTGTCGGCGCTGGGTCGTTATCGTCAGGATGCAGCGGGAAGCCTGGGAATAAAATCCAGACTAAGAGGGCAGTTTGATTTTATCCCGGTGGACTGGACACTTGATGCCAGATTGTTCAGCCAGCGCATCAATGGTTCCTCGGAATGGTCCGCCCAGACACAATTTGTTCTGAGCCAGTATCGGCCCATCAATCAGTATTTTTATCATCTTCCCAAACTACAGATATCCCGGCGCTGGTTGAGCATGGAAAACAGTTTGGGCGATAATATTGATCAGGATGTTTTTAGTCAGTATAAGCTAGATCATGTATCCAGTTTACGCCTGTCTGAAACGCTGGTTTTTTCGCCATTTCAGGATATGCAGATTTATCTGGGAGGAGACCGTATCAGTAATCCGCGCTGGATGGATATAGATCAGATTCGCAGTCGTTTTGGCTGGCGTTTGCTCTGGGGTAATACCCGCTGGGATATCAATGCCCGTAGAACCGATTTCTGGTCTGATGATGATCGTATCCTGGCTAGCACACGCCGTGTATTACAGGCCAGAGTGCTGCTGGAAAAATGGTACCGGCCCCGTTTACGTATAGAACTGTCAGCATCTCTGGACAGGGATATGGATACGGATGATAAAACATTGCGTGTGCAACTCAGCCTGCATCAGTCGGAAGGGCGGGGTTATAGAGACTTTTCTCCTGCCGAACTGCTGTTCAGGGATTTGCGTGAAGCCAGACTGACGCCGGAGTTAAATAATGTATTTGACTGATAAGCGTTTGTCGTCTGCCAGACAACTACTCCGCACTGGTTTGGGTGAGCCCTGGGAACGGATTAATCTGGCGTATATCCGCTCCCTCGAAAAATCTTATATAAAATGGTTCAGCACTGATGATACGGGTATTAATACGCCGGAACTGTCGTTACTCAGTTTTATGCTGTTTAAAATTGATGAGCAGAAAAATGCGATTATTTTTTTAAGAAAATCCTATGCCAATTTTAACCGGATGTATTTAAAGTCTGTCGATGATATTGAGCGGCAGGAACATGTGATGAATTTCAGCGCCGAGCTGGGTGCGGATAAAAAATGCCTGAAGCAGGATAGAAAAGCTTTTTCCCGCTGGTTTGGACGTGATGCCATTGTTGAACGTTATCAGACAAAACTGTTTGAACAGCAGCGTCGGCTGGCCTTTTACCTGGATCGTCTGGGTGCTCTGATGGGGCATATTATTCCTGCGCAGGAAAAGCTGGAACTATTCTGGAATCGTTTTCGTATAGAAGACATTCTGCGACCATTGCTTGCCTTTGATGGGGATGATCGGGTCAGAATCGCCTGTTTTAAATGCCTCTCCAGTGCGGTAACAGCACTGCCTGTTGAACTGCATCGCAGCCTGGTAAG
>JALTRC010000520.1 GCA_026998145.1 Gammaproteobacteria bacterium | reverse complement strand
CGGTTAATAGTCTGGCCGACCTGGTGCCTGCCAGTTACTTTGGCGCCAGCTTAACTTTGCCTACCGGTATTTCACCTTATGATGATGTGGAAAACAGTTTTGATATTACCGGCAGGGGATTTTATCGGCTGGACGCCAATCTGTTACTGGATAAAACCGTTTACCCCTGGGGGCTTACCTTAAGCCTGTCTTACGGCGTATATCTTGAGCGGGATATCAACCGGGAATATGGAAATTATATTGAACCTTACCGCAAAAAAATGGGCAATCGACAATCAGCCTCTATCGGCTTCGCCTATACACAGAATCTGCCGGAACTGGATACCGTCACTTACACCTTTACCTATGCGGATCTAAAAGAAGACAGGGCGCTGATTAATGGTTTTACTGACCCGACCTCAGGCTTTTCCAAACAATCCATGTCGATTGCCGCAGCTTATTCAACATACGAAAAAGACTGGATTTTAAAAGCCTCGTTTAATCACGCTTTTCCACGCAGCGGTTGGGGTGAAAATTTCCCCGCAACCGATACAATCAGTATAGGTGTCAGCCATGTTATACCTTAGATTCTTTATTATTTTTTCTGTTTTTTTTCTATCATCCTGTAAAGACACATTTGATGATCTTAACCCTTCCGGAAAAGATTTACGGGATACTTATAGCGCCTCTTCTTTCGGTTATCATCCTGGGCAGCTGGCACCCGACTTTGCTGTATTTGATACACTGAATAACACCTTTGTGCTTTCCTCCGAGCTGGTTGGCTCAGACGCTATTGTTCTGTATTTCACCATGTGGTGTCCTATATGTGATAGTCATATGACGCATATGCGTAGCCAGATTATTCCTGAGTTTCCCAATGTAAAATTTTTATTTCTGGATTATGTTTCCGGCATGGTCAGCGTAGCTCGCGCCGCGCAGCTGGATAATGGTTATGGTTCATCCCGGGTTCTGGTGGATGACATTAACCATACGGTGACAGATTTATATAATGGCACCATGGGCACGACGATTGTTATTGACAACAATGGCACGGTGTTAATGAATGAGGATTATAAGGATGGTCGTAAACTGCTGGAAGTACTGAATAATATTCCATAAATATCCATGCAGTTAAACTCAGATATTTCTTTTGCCTGACATATATTTATAAACATATTATTTTATAAAATAAAGAGAGGGGATATTAAGACATCGATAAAAACAGAACAGACCGGTACGGCCTGTTCTGTTTTTTTATTACTGTTTTTTCCGGGCAAAAGCCAGTAAGCCTGCAAAACCTGAAACAAATAACCATATTGCAGCTGGCACAGGCACTGCACTAGGTGTAATAACTGCGTTCAAACTATAGGATGACTGTGCAATTTCAAAATAAGGATTAGCCTGTGCAATCAATTGATAATCACCTGCTGCCAGAACATCATTAAATGAAAACAGACGATCCAGTGTTTCTCCATAGGTTGCATTTACACTATCGCTAAAAACAATATTCGTTCCATTGTACAGGGTTACCGAGGCATCTCCTGAACCATAATATTCATCATAACCGTATAGCGAACCATTCAGGGAGATAATACTTTCTGTCGTCAGACTGAAACTAATATCAAAAACCGATACGGTTGAAGACCAGTCATAATCTGAATAAGCATAACCACTACCTGAAGCACTAAAGCCTGTTCCACTAAGAGAGGAGTTTTGTGCGTTTACATTAAAATCCGCATAAGGTGAATCAGGTGTATACAGATCATTATAGCCACCCGTACCATTACTACCTGAAACTTCTACTCTGCGAGTATCGTTAGTGTAAACAATGGCTGAAACAGCCGCTTGACTGAAACACAATAAAGACAGGCCCAGCACTAATGAGCCCTGCTGCAATTTCTTATTTAATATTTTTTTCATTTTGATTCCCTGTTTACTTTGATTAAAGCCAACTTCATAAGGGCCTGCACCAAACACCTGCAAGCGTGTACACAGACACGCTACTGATGCTAAGTGAGTCATCCCATTAAGTCCACAGGATCGCATACAGGCTTATTTGAACTGCTTCACATTTAAGGAAGCTCTGAAAAATAGATTAAAGCGTTTTGCTAAAGGTTTATTGCATCAAATCATTCATATTGATAATCGGCATTAAAATCGCCATTACAATCATCAATACAATTCCGCCCATTACCACAATCAGTAGCGGCTCGAATAAACCCATAAAAGTGGCAATCAGGGTTTCCAGTTCACGTTCCTGTTGCACAGCGGCCTTGTCCAGCATTTCTTCCAGTCGTCCACTGCTTTCACCGGAGGCAATCAAATGCACCGTCATAGGCGGGAAAAGTTTACTGCGCTCCAGCGCGGCGCTGATACTGGAACCTTCACGCACCCGGTTGCCGGCTTCGATAACCGCTTCCCTCATGGGTAGATTGGCAACTACCGGCGCAGACAGTTTTAAGGCATCCAGCACCGGCACACCGGAGGAGGTGAGTATGCTCAAGGTGCGGGAAAAGCGGGCGGTGTTTAAGCCGCGCACCAGTTTGCCGATGACCGGCAGGCGTAATAGTTGCAGGTGAAAGCGCTTTTTATTGGCAGGAATGGCCAGCAGTTTTTTAATGCCATAGTAAATGGCCACCAGACCGATAATCAGCAATAAAAAATAGTCTTTTAAAAAATCACTGGCGCCAATCATAATGCGCGTCAGCAGAGGCAGCTCCTGGCCGGTGTTATCAAACACTTCCACAATCTGCGGCACCACAAAGGTTAATAAACCCACCACAACCAGTATGGCCACAATGGTTAAAATGGCCG
>JALTRC010000519.1 GCA_026998145.1 Gammaproteobacteria bacterium | reverse complement strand
AAAAAACCGGCAGGCATTCAAAAGGCAATGGCTCACCCCATTGCCTTTTTTATTGGCCGCTCACGGGCTGCAATCCCCTTAAAGATAAGGTAAGCTCTGCGCCTTTGTGAAGTGTGGAAACAGAGTATGTCAACAATTACAGATTTTACCGATACCGACGTCTGGACCATTGAGTCCACCTTAAAAGAACGCTGGGGCAATGATAATGGTATTGAGCTGCAATTTGCCACCACTGAGATTCGCGTTCATCCCGGCGACAAGGACACCACCGAATGTCCGGCGGTGCTCTGGTCCTATAATGGCTGTAACTATGTGATTTTTAAAATCGGCCTGCAGCAATACCGCTGCCAGTTTTTCTACCGGGGTTATCAGCAATATGGTACGGGCATCCCGGAATATGATGATATTGGCGACTGTATTATCTCCTTATTACAGGTGCAGGCCGACCATGCGCGGGAAAACAATATTCAGCAGGAAACCCAGACCGAGCCGCCCCGGGGAACAGAGCGTAAGTAAAAGCCGGCCGAGTGTAGCGGGTTCACTGATAATTCAGATTCAGGTGGAACCGCTTTGCTTGTTCCACCCTACTTCGGCATCACAACAAACATAACAGGCTCCCGTAGGGTGGATCAAACGCAGTGGATCCACCGATAATTCAGGCCCAGGTGGAGCCGCTTTGCTTGTTCCACCCTACTTCAGCACCACATCAAACATAACAGGCTCCCGTAGGGTGGATCAAACGCAGTGGATCCACCGATAATTCAGGCCCAGGTGGAACCGCTTTGCTTGTTCCATCCTACTTCAGCACCACATCAAACATGATAAGCCCCCATTAGGGGCATCATAAATAAGCTTAATTTGTTTAGCCGCCCGGCTTGCTGCATTATCTGACACAATTTTCGTGCGTCTGCACAACAAAACTATACATCCACCCAGGTGGAAAATGAGGAGTCAATAATGAGTGCAAAAAATGCATTTTACGCCCAGTCTGGCGGTGTAACCGCGGTAATCAACGCATCAGCCTGTGGTGTCATCGAAACTGCCCGACAGCATAAAGATAAAATCGCCAATGTATATGCTGGCCGTAACGGCATTATCGGCGCTCTGGAAGAAGACCTGATCGATACCAGCCTGGAATCCGATGCAGACATCGCAGCTCTGAAACACACCCCTTCCGGTGGTTTCGGCTCCTGCCGTTTTAAACTGAAAAGTCTGGAAGACAATAAGGCCGAGTACGAGCGTCTGATCGAAGTATTCAAGGCCCATAACATTGGCTACTTCTTTTACAATGGCGGCGGCGATTCTGCCGACACCTGTTATAAGGTATCCCAGCTGTCTGAAAAAATGGGTTTCCCGGTACAGGCCATCCATGTACCTAAAACCGTAGACAATGACCTGCCCATCACAGACAACTGCCCCGGCTTTGGTTCCGTTGCCAAGTACATTGCTGTATCTGCTCTGGAAGCCTCTTATGATGTGCGCTCCATGGCCAAAACATCCACCAAGATTTTTGTTCTGGAAGTGATGGGCCGTCACGCTGGCTGGATTGCAGCGGCCGGTGGTCTGATTGAAGACGAAGGTATTCCGGTTGTTATTCTGTTCCCTGAAGTTGAATTTGATAAAGACAAGTTCATGGCACAGGTAGATGCCAAAGTGAAAGAGTACGGCTTCTGCACCATCGTAGTATCAGAAGGCATTCACTGGCCGGATGGAAAATTCCTTGCCGAGCAGGGTACACGAGACAACTTTGGTCACGCTCAATTAGGTGGCGCAGCTCCCGTTGTGGCTAATATGATCAAGGACTCACTGGGTTATAAATTCCACTGGGCAGTTGCCGATTATCTGCAACGGGCGGCCCGTCATCTGGCTTCCGAGTCTGATGTTGAGCAGGCCTATGCGCTGGGCGCGAAAGCTGTTGAATTTGCCCTGGAAGGTCACAACTCCATTATGCCAACGGTTGATCGTAAATCGAATAACCCATACACATGGGAAATCGGTCAGGCACCTTTATCAGAAGTGGCCAATGTTGAAAAGATGATGCCAATGGAATTCATCACTGACGATGGCTTTGGCATTACACAGGCCTGTAAAGATTATCTTTACCCGCTGATTAAAGGGGAAGCCTATCCTCCATACAAGGATAACGGCCTGCCTGATTATGTAACCCTGAAGTTACAGTCAGTTGAAAAGAAACTCGAAAAATTCGAAGTTTAAAAAACCAGAAAGGGGAAGCATTGCTTCCCCTTTTTTAGTTATAAGCTGTAAGTTAAAAGTGACAGATAGCAGCCTTTAACTTACAACTTATAACTGACAACTGTTAACACAAAAAATGACACTGGACAAAGCACGAGACATTATCAAAGACCATGTTTTTATTGGCGGCGGTTATAACCAGACAGCCACCAAAATGGTACTGGGTGAATTATGCAAAGATCAGGGCCAGCAGGCCGTGGATCAGATTATTCATGAATTCAAATTAGATGAGCTGTGGGGCTTTATGCCCGGCACACATTTTAAGAGTGTTTATAAATAGCCGGGGCAACCAGAGCTTCATTCATCGCTCATTAATCAATGATTCCTAAAATAGAAATTTATTATATCGACATAAATATCTGATGGTGTACTCCATTTACACATAGTCGTAGACTGTCGGGCAATAAAGAATAATAAATAATAAGCAGGGGCCATCCAACATTTCACGTTGCGTTATATAAAACTCCCCTACAGAAACAATACATTAGTTGATAAACATCAACACAGTGTAACAGGTGACGGTGCTTTAATAGCCGCACTTT
>JALTRC010000518.1 GCA_026998145.1 Gammaproteobacteria bacterium | reverse complement strand
GTGCGCCCAGATTTACTGCGTTTGACTTTTTTAGCTGCGCTGCCGGTCGCAATATTACTGCTGACTTTGGTGGTACTGCGTGAAGCCAGTTTTCCACCGCCTGTTGATTTGCTTAAACGACTGGTTTTAATGCCGCCACTGCTTTTTAAGGCTTTGCTGCTGATAACAGACTGGTTGCTGAAATCCTGTGTTTTGGTTTTACCTGATTTGCTTAAGGGTTGGTCCTCAAATTCGGCCAGGTCAAAACTGTCTCGTAAATCGTTTAGTTCATCGCTTAAGGCAACCAGGCCGCTGCTGGCTGCGACTTTCTGAGCTGATTTCTGTTTAGGTGTCAAAGCCTTCTTTTTAACCGGCTTTTTTATCGGCTTTTTCTTCTCGGCTTTGGGTTTAGGTTTCGGTGTTTTTTTCTGTGCCTTAGGAACAGGTGGAGGTGGAAGTTTCTTTTTTTCAAGCACCAGTTGAGCTAAGCGAGGGGATACGCTTTTTAAATCTTTCTGCACAGGTTTAGGTGTGGGCAGGTATGGAATAATCAGCCCGATAATGCTGAAAATAATGATACATACCAGTAGAATACGTTTGAAACGCCTGTCATTTTCACTTTCAACCCAGGGTAAAAAGGGTTCGTTCCAGGTATCGATATGGGACATGTTTTAAACCTTATCCTTATCCGCTACTTTTCTATTGACTGCCAGCGATATATTGGAGAAGTTTGCTGCCGCAGACGTGATCATTATCTTTTTCAGTAAGATATAAGGTACATCCTTATCACCCATAATAGTGATACCTTTCTTTAAGGTCTGTTTTGCTTTATCACCTGTTCCTTTATTTTTTACAATATTTTTAAGCGCGTCCATTAATGGCAGAATTACGTTGTTTTTTGACTGGATTGTGCGGTCAATACGGGCTATTTTCTTTCCCTGTAAAAGAATATCGTTATTGCCAATAATAATAACGATATTTTCCTTGGGCAGTTTTTCTGCTGTCGACAGGGGAAGTTTGATATTTTTGGGTGTTGGTAAAATATCTGAATTAGCAGCACTGACGAGTAGAAAAAATACCAGTATGGTAAAAATATCCATAAGCGATACCATATTTAAAGAGGCGTTCTGGTCCTTACGCCGCTCATGGTGTCGTTGCATTCTTTTGACTTTGCTTGATTCGTTCATTCAAGTGTCCTGATTATTGTTTTGCTGCATCGCCAACCGATATATTGGGGAATAGCTCGGCAACAACAATTTCATTGTCCTGAAGGGTTTTAAATTCACGTACGGTATCCATTAACTGAACCAGGGTGTCATAGGAGGTGTAGGGTTCGGATAAAATAGTGATATTGGTTTTTTCAGGAAATTTATATTTAATAATTCGTAGCGTCTGATTCAGTAAAACGTAGTTATATCCGCTTTTGGTAACCGGGATGTGCTTGATTAGCCCACCCTTGGTATCTGATAAATCCAGTGCATTCTTGCGCACGGTAACCTGAAGCTCGAACTCGGGTTTTTTATTATCTTTTTTCGTGGCAGCTGAACTCATACCCGGCAGTTTAAGGTCGAGTATACTGATATTGGTGAATACGGCTGTCATCAGGAGAAATGGCACCAGTACCACCATCAGGTTCATAAAGGCTGTTATATCCAGCTCAACCTGGGTATTTTTCTTGTTCCGTTTAAGGCGTTTAATATGCATGGTGTGAGCTACTGTTTAAGCATAATCAGGTTAACGAATTTAACGGTAGCCATTTCAAGGCTATCAACAATTTCTGTGGTTTTGGTTTGCAGAATGGAAAAAATAATAATCAGTGGAATGGCAACCGCCAGACCGAAGGCTGTGGTGTTCATGGCTACAGAAATACTGCTGGATAGAATTTCAGCTTTAAGCGAGGGGTCAACCTGCGCAACGGCGGTAAATGCTTTAATCAAACCGGTGATGGTGCCCAGTAAGCCTAACAGGGTGGCGATATTGGCAAACATAGCCAGGTAATGGGTACGCTTTTCCAGGCGGGGAATGATTTCCATAAGGCTTTCTTCCATGGCCATTTCAATCTGATCACGCTGTGGTTTTATTTTCAGACGTGACAGGCCAAGGTTAAGCATCTGGCAGATGGCAACTTTAGAGCGTGAGGTAATCTGGTACACCTGGTTGAGTTCGCCATCCTTAAGTAAGGGCATTAATTTATTCAATAAGCGGCGGTTATTCATTTTGATTGCGGTGAGGTATATGTAACGCTCAATTGCAATTGCCATTCCAAAAGCCAGTACACCCAGTATCGGGTACATAAAAGGCCCGCCGGTTTGCATGAAGGTGACAAGTTCATCGTACATTATTTTTCTCCTGTTTTATGCTTTGTGTGACAATGTATGTCACTTCAAATCTGAGTGTTTATTCGAGCTATGCTTAATATTCTTTTTGTTGAGTACCTGTTGATAGTACTGCTCTCGCAATAATGCTTTTCTATCAATGGGTTCGAGTGCGTCATTTATCAGCGTTGATAATGGCAGCTCAACCATTTCCGGCAGGTTGGCTGATTTCCAGGGCACAATATATAAAATATTGGGCAGTTCTTTGTTGCCAATAATGGAAATGCCTTCCATGTTTATGCGTTCTTCAGATGCTACAGGAAGTGTAGCTAAAAGCGCGCAAAGTGTGAAAAAATATCGATTAAAAAATTTCATGATTTTTTATTCTTGGCTATACGGCGTTTGATGTCAATAATCCATTTGGCTACATTCTTATCCTTCTTTTTTAGCAGCGACTGGTAACGCTCATAGTGTTCCAGTGCCTGTTCAAGATCGTATAAATACAGATCTTGCAAAAT
>JALTRC010000517.1 GCA_026998145.1 Gammaproteobacteria bacterium | reverse complement strand
AAACCCCAAACCAGACCGACTGGTATCTGGGGCTGGTGCCGAATCAGGATATCAACGTCAAAGTTATTGATACAGCATTGCTGGTAGTGCCGGAAAATCGTCGCGGGAGCCTTAATGAGGAATACTCAGAACGCTTTAGCCATATTATTTTAGTGGATGATGGCCGCTGGGGGCTGGCCTGTGATTCCATTGGGGATGTGGTCTGGCTCACCCATGAAAAAGTTAAATGGCGTAAAAATAAAATGCACCGCCCCTGGCTGGAGGGGACAGCGCTGGACTATTTATGCGCACTCCTTAATACAGAAGCCTTTGCGCAGATGTTAAATGATAAAGCAGCGTCATAGTCTGCCAATAAAACAGTTTCTGGATTGTCCCATTAAATCATTGAATTTATATACCAGCACTGGCGTTTAGACGGCTGTAGTCTAAAATCACCCTAGACAATTAAATAACACAGGCAATAGCCTGGCATACAAACTGCATAATAATGAACAACGGAGCGCTGAGAATGAGTGACGACAACAGTAATAATGAACACCGTCAGTGTGTAACCTTTCAACTCGCTGATGAAACCTATGGCATAAACGTTATGCTGGTACAGGAAGTGTTACGTGTTACTGATATAGCACCGGTACCCGGCGCTCCCAGCTATGTTTTAGGTATTATCAACCTGCGTGGCAATGTGGTAACGGTTATTGATACCCGCATGAAATTTGGTTTACCACCGGAAGAAATGGACGATTCAACACGAATCGTGATTATCGAAACCGAGAACCAGACGGTGGGTATAGTGGTCGACAGTGTTTCTGAAGTGGTGGATATTTATAAACACGAAATCGAAACCGCACCCAATGTAGGTAATGATGAAACCGCCCGTTATATTGAAGGCGTTGTCAGTCGTGATGAGCACTTATTGATCCTGGTGGATCTGAATAAACTGCTCTCTGAAGAAGAATGGGCTGAAATGAATGCATTTTAGCCCCATCAGAATACCGATGACCAGCGCCATAAAAACAGGACACTATTATGAATGCGCTGGTTATTTTAATTGCCTCACTTCTGGCTTTAATTTCATTTGCTCTTTGGGTGAATACAAAACAGCAACTCAATAATCTGAAGCAGCAGCTTCAGCAACCAAATAATTCTCTATTTAATAATCAATTATCAGCACTGAATGCAGGCGCTATTGGTCTGGGCAAGCGTTATGTTGCCATGCAAAAAGAAATAAAGGCATTAACTGCACGTATTGATGATTTGCAATTACAGGTTCAGACACAAACGCCCTATGCACAGGCTATACAGTTAATACAGCACGGGCATACGGAAAAGGATCTGGTTGATCTTTGTAATATCAGTTTTAATGAAGCGCAGTTATTAATGAAATTGCATCAGCAGGATAAGGCGGCTTAAAAGCTTTGACGCAGAGACGCAAAGGCGCAGAGAAAAGCGTTTTTATTATTGGTGTTTTGCCGGCTGTGAAAGCTCGATTAAATTGCCATCCGGGTCACGAATATAAATAGACATAATCGGGCTACAGGCACCTGTGCGTTCTATCGGCCCTGATTCAATTTCAATGTTGTTTTTATGTAGATGCTGGATGGCAGAGTGTAATTCATCTTCGATTAGAAAACATAGATCGGCTGAACCGGTGCTCGCATGTGCTGCATGGGGTTTGAATTCACTGCCCTGTTGATGCAGATTGATTTTCTGATTACCAAACTTAAGGGCATGGCGATTGTCACCAAACTGAATGGCCTCCATTCCCAGAATCTGTGTATAAAAATCAATACTGGCTTGAATATCTTTAACGGTCAGTACCAGATGATCCAGTTGTTTGATTTTCATTTGAAAAGAGTCTGATAAATATCCGCTTTAAAACCAACCGTAATTTGTCCGTTTACATCCAGTACGGGGCGTTTAATTATGCTGGGATTATCCAGCATAATCTGAATGGCTGATGCTTCATCCACCGATTCTTTTGTGGCGTCATCCAGTTTGCGCCAGGTGGTGCCCCGTTTATTTAACAGAACTTCCCAGCCTACCTGTTTGATCCAGTTTTTTAATGCCTTTTCATCAACGCCCAGTTTTTTATAATCATGAAACTGGTATTCAATACCCTGATCGTTTAGCCACTTGCGGGCTTTTTTAATGGTATCGCAGTTGGCAATGCCATAGAGGGTTAGCATAATGAAAACCTTTTAGAGTGTTAACAAGCTAGACGCAGAGACACAGAGGTGGTTTTAATTTGTTAAGAAACCTCTGTGCCTCTGAGCCTCTGCGTCAAAGCTTTTTTAATTAATCAATAGAACGCAGCAATTCATTAATGCCGACTTTACCTAAAGTTTTAGCATCAACCTGCTTAACAATAACAGCGCAATACAGGCTATAGGTGCCGTCTTTAGATGGTAGGTTGCCAGACACTACAACCGAACCTTTAGGAATACGGCCATAAGTCACTTCACCGGTTGCACGGTTAAATATTTTGGTGCTCTGACCAATATAAACACCCATGGAAATCACCGAGCCTTCTTCCACAATCACGCCTTCCACCACTTCAGAGCGGGCGCCGATAAAGCAGTTGTCTTCGATAATAGTCGGTGCAGCCTGTAAAGGTTCCAGTACACCGCCGATACCCACACCACCGGACAGGTGAACATTTTTACCAATCTGCGCACAGGAACCGACCGTGGCCCAGGTATCCACCATGGTGCCGGAATCCACATAGGCGCCGATATTCACATAGGAAGGCATCATCACAACACTGGGTGCAATATAGGAACCTTTACGGGCAGTCGCCGGTGGCACAACACGCA
>JALTRC010000516.1 GCA_026998145.1 Gammaproteobacteria bacterium | reverse complement strand
CTGTTCAAATTGATGGCCATAGTATTAATATCACGGGCATAGCAAAAGGCTCAGGCATGATTCGCCCGGATATGGCAACCATGCTGGCCTATATCGCAACTGATGCCAGCGTGTCCCAGCCATTACTGGATCGTTGTTTACAGGATGCCGTAAACGTATCGTTTAATGCGATTACCGTGGATGGTGATACCTCTACCAATGATGCCTGTGTTCTGATGGCAAGCGGCCGCTCATCCGCAGCTGAAATAAAACAAAACACTGAGGCTTATCAGCAGTTTTCCCAGACCATTACACAGGTGTTGCAGTTTCTGGCTCAGGCGATTATTCGTGACGGGGAAGGCGCAACGAAATTTGTTGAAGTGCATGTAGCCCATGCACCAACAGAAGCAGAGGCGCGTCAGGTTGCCTATACGCTTGCCCATTCGCCTTTGGTGAAAACCGCATTGTTTGCCAGTGATCCTAACTGGGGGCGCATTCTTGCAGCGGTGGGACGCTCCGGTGTGGCAATGGATATAAATGCCATTGAAATTTATCTGGGTGATGTGTGCATTGTAAAGAATGGCGGTCGTGCCCAGAGCTATACGGAAGAGCAGGGGCAGGCGGTAATTTCTCAGGATGAAATAACAATACATATTGATTTAAAAAACGGCTCCGCATCAGCACAGGTCTGGACCTGTGATCTGTCTTACGATTACGTCAAAATCAATGCGGAATACCGCAGCTAAAAAAGAAAATTCTATGAACCATAATGCCCTTAGCCATGTGGCGGTGGCATTGATTATCAAAGATCAGCAGGTTCTGCTTGGCCTGCGTCCGCCAGAAGCTCATCAGGGTGGTTTGTGGGAATTTCCCGGTGGTAAGCTGGAAGCGGGTGAGTCGGTTGAGCAGGCACTGTATCGGGAAATAAAAGAAGAGCTGTCTATTGAAATAAAATCAGCCCAGCCTTTTATGAAAATACACCATGACTATGGTGATAAAAAAGTCTTGCTGGATATTTACCAGGTCACTGATTTTTCCGGCGAGGCCAAAGGTGCAGAAGGTCAGAAGATTAAATGGCAGCCGGTGAAGGAATTGAATGTAGAAGAATTCCCACAGGCAAATCGCGCCATTATTTATGCCCTGCAGTGTAGCAGTCAATATTTAATTACCGGTAAATTTTCATCCCCTGAAGAATTTAATTTAAAACTTGAGCGTTCTTTACAGCAATCGGTAAAAGTTGTGCAGCTGCGCTGTAAGTCGGTTGATAATGCAATGTATAAGCAGCTGGCAAAGCAGGCGGCAAGATTATGTCAGCAGTATCATGCGCCTTTATTATTAAATACATCGGTTGAAATTTTTAATGAATTATCTGCTTATGCCCAGGGCCTGCACCTGAGTAGTGGGCGATTATTTGATTATGCGTCGCGCCCTGTTTCGCTGGATAAAATATTATCAGCCTCCTGTCATTCATCTGCTGAAATTCAACAGGCTAAAAAATTACAGGCGGATATTGTATTAATTTCGCCGGTGAAAGAAACATCATCCCATCCGGGTGTTAAGGGTATTGGCTGGGAGGCCTTTGCTAATCTGGCGGCCAGTTTTAATGGGCCTGCTTATGCATTGGGTGGAATGCAGGACAGTGATATTGATGATGCTCGCATGGCAGGTGGTCAGGGTGTTGCGGCTATTTCAGGATTCTGGGAAGCATGAAAAAAATTATTGTGCCTTTGATGGTGTTACTGGTTATGGTGGTGGCATTTTATGCGGGTCAATGGCTGCAAAATGTCAGCCAGGCACCTCAGGTACTCACGGTTGAGCGTATTCAAGCAGGTAGTTGTGATCCATCCATAAAACCGTGCAAAATAAAAGTCGGCCAGCAGAAAGCTGAACTGTTTTTTCAACAGGCTCCATCCCCATTAAAGCCTTTTAAGGCTGTTGTAGAAACGGATATTAAAGGGCTGGAACAGGTGGGTTTACGCTTTTATATGCAGGGAATGGATATGGGCTATAACACTTTTGAGCTGGAACAAGCATCACAGGGACGCTGGCAAAAAGATGTCATATTACCTGTGTGCAGCAGCGGGAGTAAAAACTGGCGGGTTGAATTACAGCTGTTATTTAAGGATCGTTTATTGATTAGTGATCTGGGTTTTAAACAGATTTAAACGGTGCAGCAGGTTAGTTTGAAATCGATATTCTGTGTCACCTGTTCAGGCCGGTGAGCGGGGTTGCTGGACTTTAAAAAACGAATGGAAAAGCGATGTTTGCCGGCACTGATTTCAGGAAAAATATTGGCCTTTGCGGGTAAGCTTACACGAATCAGTAAACAGTTCTGTGCGGTATCAATATTTTGTTGATAGAAACCATTTTCAGCAAGTGCGTCGTGGGCCTCCGTGCTTTCACGGATCACTTTTAAAATTAACTCAATAGCGTGCACTAAAACTTCAAATGGCTGGAACCATTCAAGCAGCAGGGTTTTGCGATTTTCATAATCCTGCTTAAGCCAGTGGGCATAAACCGGCAGGTCAAAATCACATAAGCCGCCGGGCACTGTTTGACGCTGGCGAATGGCGCTGAGCAATTCATTTTGCTGTAGTACCTGGCCGATGTTACCTGCAATATCATGCAGGCCCTTTATGCATTTTTCCTGTTCATCAATCAGGTGTATAAGCTGGCCGTGATCAATATCGGGAATTTCAATAAAGGCCTGTAAGCTGGCATGATGTCGCTCCAGCTCCTTGATGGTTTCCCGTTTAATATCACCCCGGCCAACCATGGCAAGAATATCAAGAATAGCCTTAACCGCGCTGTGTGTGTCCCATGGTGAATCATGTTCCAGATGTTGATGAAACTGGCTGAACAAATGCTCCAGACGCAGAAAGGTACGAATGCGTTCGTTGATGGGTTGTTCAAATACAATTTCTTCAGACATGATTTCGAGGATACGGCTACGAATCCGCCTATTGTTACATAAAATGCCCGGAAAACAATATTTATATCTGTATTCTGTGAGGGCTAAGGAGCTTTGTTCGGGTAAAGCTCTGGGTCAGGATGATCGCAGGTATTGCTGGTGTAATCTGCTGACATCATTTATCAGTTGCTCAGGCTGGCCATTGTTTTCGATAATATCATCGGCAGCCTCAAGACGTTGCCGGCGTGAAGCCTGTGCCTGCAATATACCGTTTATTTCATCGTTGCTGCGCTGATCCCGTTGCTGCAAACGCTGCCGTTGCTGATCGATCGGGCAATCAATCACCAGTACTCGATCAATTAACGGGCTGCGACCGGTTTCCACCAGAAGCGGAATAACGACAATGACATAGGGCGCTTTTAATACGTTAAGTTGCTGTGCCATTTCGTCGTAAATTTTTGGATGCAGTATGGCTTCCAGTTTTTTGCGTGCTTCGGGATGGGAGAAACAATATCGAGCAAGCGCAGAACGGTTTAGCTGACCTTCATCGGTTAAATAATGGTGGCCAAATGTCTGGATAATGTCATTGAGAGCTGGCTGACCCGGCTCTACTAATTGGCGGGAAATAATATCAGTGTCGATAACAGGAGCGCCAAGTTCAGCAAACAGATTGGCAACGGTTGTTTTACCGCAGGCAATGCCGCCGGTTAAACCCACCACCAGCATTTGTTAGCCTAGCCCAGCCAGGCCCGGGTAATTTGAGGCCCCCATAAAAAGGCAATCCAGCCGGCAATGGCCAGATAAGGGCCAAAGGGAATGGGAACACCTTTGTCATGTTTTCTAAACACAATCATGGCAATACCGATAATGGCGCCAACAACCGATGACAGTACAATAATCAGCGGTAGCATTTCCCAGCCCATCCAGGCGCCCAGCGCCGCCAGTAATTTAAAATCACCATAGCCCATGCCTTCCTTGCCGGTGAGTATTCTGAACAGGTGATAAATGAACCAGAGAATCAGGTAACCGGCAATTGCGCCAGTAACAGAAGACTCGATTGAGGTAAACAGCTTGGGAATATTCACAATAATACCCAGCCATAATAATGGCTGGGTGATATTGTCAGGCAATATCTGTTTTTGCGCATCAATCATGGTGAGTGCAACTAAAGACCATGTGAGTATTAATGCCGCCATGGTTTGTGCTGTAGCGCCAAAATGCCAGGCAACAAAAACAGATAAAATTGCGGTTACAGTTTCAACCAGTGGGTATTGTATTGAAATAGGGGTTTTACAGTGACTGCATTTTCCGCCCAGCATGATATAGCTGATCACCGGAATATTTTCCCAGGCGCGAATTTTATGCTGGCACTGGGGGCAGGTGGATGGAGGGTATGACAGATTAAATTTTTCTGCGCGGGTTTCTGTATCCGTTGCATCATGTTGTAGATAATCATGGCACTGCTGAGTCCATTCCCGATCCAGCATAACCGGCAGGCGATAAATAATGACATTGAGAAAACTGCCAACGGTCAGGCCGAGAAAAATAATCACGGTATAAAAAAACCAGACGTTAGTTTGCAGCTGTTCTATAAGTTGATTCAACACCGACTGTTCCCTATACCACTTCGCCCATTTTGAAAATAGGCAGGTACATGGATATAACCAGGCCACCTACAACCACAGCCAGGAAGGCCATAATCAAAGGTTCCAGCAGGCTGGTTAATGAATCAACAGCGGTATCCACCTGCTCTTCATAATAGTCGGCTACCTTGGATAACATGGCATCCAGTGCGCCGGATTCCTCACCAATAGATACCATCTGCACCACCATATTGGGAAAAAGATCGGGATACTGTTTGAGGCCTGCCTGTAATTGCTGGCCTGAAGCAATATCATCACGAATGTTCAATAACGCTTTTTGATATACGCTATTACCAGAGGCACCGGCCACCGATTCCATGGCTTCAACCAGAGGCACACCGGCGGCAAACATAGTTGACAGGGTTCGAGCAAAGCGTGCAATAGCCGTTTTAATGGTAAGGTCTGAAATAGCGGGTGCTTTTAAGGCAAACCGGTCGATGGCTTCCCGAAATGCAGCCGAGCGCTTGTAGAAATTCTTAATACCCAGTACAACAAGAATGATGGTGCCAAAAATATAGTACCAGTTGTCCACAAATGTATTGGACATATTAACCACCATTTGTGTGAAGGCGGGTAGATCTGCGCCGAAGCTCTCAAACATATCGGCAAAAATAGGGACTACGAAAATCAGTAGAATAGCTGTCACAATAAAGGCTACGATTAAAACTGAAACAGGATAAACCAGTGCTTTTTTAATTTTCAGGCGAACGGCTTCAGATTTTTCTTTATAAATAGCGACTTTATCAAGGAGTGTTTCTAGTGCACCGGATTGCTCGCCAGCCTCAACCAGATTACAGAATAATTCATCAAAATATAATGGGTGTTTACGCAGGGCGCTAGAAAAGGTGCCACCGGCTTCTACCTCAGTCTTTACTTCATTAATTAGATTGGCCATATTGGGATTGGAATGGCCGCTAGCGGCAATTTCCAGAGACTGAACCAGCGGCACTCCGGATTTAAGCATGGTGGCCAGCTGGCGGGAGAATATGGCAATGTCGGCTGTGGTAATCGGCTTGTCTTTACTGCCAAACATGGACTGAGGTTTTTTTCTGACCTTTTTGGGCAGAATCCCCTGGCGGCGTAAGTCTGCTTTTACAAAATTGATATTAACGGCATTGGTTTCGCCTTTTACCGTTTTCCCCTCCCGATTGGTGCCTTCCCAGGTAAAGGTTGTTTTTTTGGCGGTTTTTGCTTTGGCCATGTTTTAATCCTTGGTCACTCGGTTAATTTCTTCAAGACTGGTAATGCCGCTTTTGGCTTTTTTTAGTGCAGACTGGCGTAAGTCGGGTATGTTTTCTTTTTGTCCCTGTTCGGCCAGGTCGATGGCGTTGCCACCGGACATAATGATTTTCCCCATCTCCTCAGAAATAGGCATTACCTGATAAATACCCACACGTCCCTTATAGCCATTATCACACTGCTCACAGCCTACCGCCTTATACAGGGTCAGGCCTTCTTTTATCTCTTCTTCCGTAAAGCCTTCTACCAGCAGGGCTTCTTTGGGAATATCATCTACTGTTTTGCAGTTTTCACATAAACGTCTTGCCAGCCGCTGGGCAATAATCAGATTAACCGCTGAGGCAATATTAAAAGGTGGTACTCCCATATTCACCAGCCGTGCCAGTGTTTGAGGCGCATCATTGGTGTGCAGGGTCGACATAACCATATGGCCGGTTTGCGCAGCCTTGATGGCAATTTCAGCGGTTTCCAGATCACGAATCTCACCCACCATGACAATATCCGGATCCTGGCGTAAAAAGGCCCGCAAAGCTGCTGCAAAATCCAGCCCGACCTTGGCATTTACATTAACCTGATTAATGCCTTCCAGGTTGATTTCCACCGGGTCCTCTGCGGTGGAAATATTCACCCCTTCCTGATTCAATATATTCAGGCCCGTATACAGGGATACGGTTTTACCACTACCGGTAGGGCCGGTCACCAGAATCATGCCATAGGGATTGGCCAGTGCATTGAGGTAAAGCTCTTTCTGTTCCGGTTCATAACCCAGTGCGTCAATGCCCAAAGATGCGCTGGAAGGATCGAGTATACGCAGTACAATTTTTTCACCAAACAGGGTCGGGCAGGTATTAACGCGAAAATCAATCGCCTTGTTTTTGGAAATGCGCATTTTTATCCGGCCGTCCTGAGGCACTCGACGTTCTGCGGTATCCATACGGGACATAACTTTTATCCGTGCTGACAGGCGGGCGCCCATGGTCACCGGAGGGGATGAGATTTCCCGTAACATGCCATCAATACGCAGGCGTACCCGGTAGCGTTTTTCATAGGGTTCAAAATGAATATCCGAAGCGCCTTTTTTTATGGCATCCAGCAATACTTTATTAACAAAACGCACCACTGGTGTGTCATCAATGTCTGCATCAGCATCTGTATTTTTATTATCAGCCTCGGTATCTTCATAATCCAGGTCATCCAGATCCTCATCGAGCATTTCGCTCATGGAGTCGTCTTCGGCGGCGTTTAGCTGTTTTTCTATTAAGCTTTCCAGCTTATCCACTTCAACCAGTATGGCTTCTGTATTGATGCCCGTATGAAACTTGATTTCATCGATGGCGCTTAGATTGGTGGGATCTGAAATGGCGATATACAGGCGGTTGCCCCGTTTATATAAGGGCAGGGCATGATGTTTTTTAATCAGCTTTTCATCAACTAGATCATGGGGAATCTGTTCCAGATCAAAAGCATCCAGATCCAGCAGGGGCAGGCCAAATTCAGTGGCGCCAATGGTGGCAATTTTAGTGGCCGAGATTTTTTTTGACTCAACCAGTAACTGGGTAATCGCTTTATTATCTTTTCGGGAGGCTTTCTGAATATCAATGGCCGCCTCTTCCGGCAGCAATCCATCTATAACCAGCTTGTTTAATAATCCGCCTAGCTTCATAGGTTTCTTCTAATGATTTATATGCTTAGTTCAATAAGTTAAGACTGATTCTAGCAGAAGAACAGACAATGATGGGGGATTGTTGGCAGATTGTGCGGCGGCTTTTATTTTAACGGCAAAATAAAAGCTGCTGCCATAAAAAAAGCCCCGCAGTGCGGGGCTTAACTCTATTGATCAGATATGAATATAGAGGTTTTTAGCTGGGTCTATTAACACAGACCACCGGCCAGGCATGTACCGCCTTTTGTCCAGGTTACTGAATTCGCAGCGCTTACAGTAGGTGTAAATGTGATGGTCTGAGTAACACCACCTACATCCAGTGCTGCAATAGCTGTAGATGTAATTACACCTGCGTTGTCCATAGCTACGCCAGCCAGAAGAGAGTCTGCTGCACCAACATTGGCATTAGCACCTGTCAGAGAAGCGGCAACAACAGAGCCAGGGATGGTTGCCGGATCAGCACAGGTAGCCAAGGGGTTGGCTTCCTGAATACATAATTCAAAGGCTGTTTTAACTGGGCCAGTTGCCAGTACAACTTCAGAGAACTTGGCTTTTTTGGTATAAGTTTGATAAGCCGGTAAGGCAACAGAGGCCAGAATACCGATAATCGCGATAACGATCATTAATTCGATAAGTGTAAAACCTTGCTGGGCTTTTTTGATCTGGATTTGCTTCATCATAATAAGACTCTCCTGAGTATTGTTTTGGTTTTTGAGCTGGCCTGTGACCGGCTCTGAATTCATGCCTCCCTGTGAGGCTTGTAGATGTATAGTGCAGTTGCTGTGCCAGTTTTTGGGTAAGTGTTTTTTGTTATTTAAAAT
>JALTRC010000515.1 GCA_026998145.1 Gammaproteobacteria bacterium | reverse complement strand
CGGCTGAACATGGATTCACCAAAAAATACCTTGCCGATTAACATACCGTAAAGTCCGCCCACCAGCTTGCCATCCTGCCAGCACTCCACACTATGGGCATAACCCAGCTCATGCATTTTGATATAGGCATTCAACATATCATCAGAAATCCAGGTGCCATCCTGCCCGGGCCGGGGTTCGGCACAGGCGCGCATCACATCGGCAAAAGCCGTATTAAAGCGTATGTCGAAGGGATCTTTTTTTAATGTGCGTTTTAAGCTTCTGGATATTTTCAGTTTTTCCGGAAACAGCACACAACGGGGATCCGGTGACCACCACAAAATCGGCTCACCGGGACTATACCAGGGAAAAATCCCCTGACTGTAGGCATTCAGCAAACGAGAAGGGGATAAGTCACCACCGGCAGCCAGCAGACCGTCCGGCTCTTTAAATGCCAGTTCTACATCGGGAAAAGGCGCGTTGGGTTCAGGGCTTAGCCAGTGAATATTCATGGTCTGCGAAGTTTACGGGAGCTGCTACACTCAGACAAATAAATCATTAACATCAGGCACGGAACATGCTGGAAAAGTCTTTATCCGAACTATATGTACTACTGGTTGAACCATCAGGTACCCAGGCAAAAATTATTACAAAAGAACTGAAAGCGGCAGGCATAGCACATTCTGAATCCGCCTCTGATGGCCAGTCGGCACTTAAATATCTGCACCAGTATCACCCGGATCTGGTCATCAGCTCCATGTATTTACCCGACATGACCGGCTCGGATCTGGTGCATAGCATCCGTGATGATGAGGAACTGGAAGACATTGCCTTTATGCTGATCTCCAGTGAAACCGGTTTTGAGCAAATCGATCCCATTCGTCAGGCGGGTGTATCGGCCATTTTGCCCAAGCCCTTTGCCTCCCACCAATTAAAACGGGCTTTATTGAATACCCTGGATATATTAAAAAGCAGCGAAATGGAATTTGATGAAATCAATGCGGAAGATTTAAAAGTGCTGGTGGTGGATGACAGCAAAATGGCCCGCAATCATATCAAACGGGTTTTAGGTGGCCTGGGAATTTCACAGTTTACAGAAGCCGATGATGGCAGTACCGCGATACCCTTAATCGAAAATACGTTTTTTGATTTTATTGTCACCGATTACAATATGCCGGAAATGGATGGCAAGGCGCTGATTGAATATATTCGTCAAAACAGTAATCAGCAATCGGTTCCGGTTTTGATGGTGACATCGGAAGGCAACCGCAACAGTCTGGCGGCAGTGGAGCAGGCCGGAGTTTCCGGTATTTGTGACAAGCCTTTTGAAACCGATACCGTGCGTGAGTTTATTTATCAGATGATGTCGGATGTATAAGCTTTAAGAAAGCCCTGCTCAATTTCAATACTGCATTTTTTGCCATAAAGCGCTATGATGCACCCCTCGTTTAAACATCCCGATTGCACTGCTGCATGATTCGATATATTAAATCCTCCGGAAAATGGCTGGTTGGTCAAAAAGACTGGTCGGCGCATTTTGCTTTTGCTATTGGTGGGATTGGTGTCGGTTTAGTTGCAACTTTTATGGCCATCAGTTCTGAATGGGCCAATCATGTATTTCATAAAATGGTAGCCATTTCACCCTGGTTGCCATTTATTATTTCACCCCTCGGACTCATGCTGGTGGTGTGGTTAACCCGCAAATGGTTTCCCGGTTCGGAAGGTAGCGGTATTCCACAGGTAATGGTGACCCTGGAAGACGGTCATGAAAAAGAACGGGATCAGTTTTTATCCCTGCGCATTGCATTCGGTAAAGTATTTTTATGTGTTTTGGGTTTATTCAGTGGCGCCTCTATTGGCCGCGAAGGGCCAACAGTGCATGTGGGCGCTGCGCTTATGTATTCCATGCGCCGTTTTGTACAGTTCCGTATGTTTGATGTTAATAAAGTCCTGATTTTAACCGGAGGTGCTGCCGGTGTTTCAGCCGCTTTTAATACACCGCTTGCGGGTATTGTATTTGGTATTGAAGAACTGAGCCGTTCCTTTGAAGTGAGAAGCCGAGCGCTGTTGTTAACCGGCGTAATGGTGGCATCTATTGTGGCCATTTCCATACAGGGAAACTATACCTATTTTGGTGTGAGTTCGGCTGTAATTGATCTGCAACAGTCGATTATCCCGGTGCTGGTTTGTGGTGTTGCCGGAGGCGTGCTGGGTGGTATATTTAGCCTGATGCTGATTCGAGGTAGCCAATGGGTGGCGCCTTATCGTAATAATAATCCTTTTGTTGTGGCAGCCTTGTGTGGTTTGAGTATTGCCATTATTGGTTACTATTCAGGTAATCTGACTTATGGTGCAGGTTACGAAGAGGCCAAGTCATTATTAACGGGCAGTGGCGAACTGGATAATGATTATGGCTATTTAAAATTACTGGCCACGGTGGTGTCTTATTTAAGTGGTATTCCCGGCGGTATTTTTGCACCCTCACTTTCTACCGGCGCCGGTGTGGGATCACATCTGGCCCAATGGTTAGTGGATTATCCCGAAGGGGTGATTATGCTACTGGCTATGGTGGGTTATTTTTCCGGCGTGGTGCAGGCGCCTATTACCGCCTTTGTGATTGTGCTGGAAATGACCGATCAAAATAAACTGGTGATGCCCATGATGGTAACCGCCTTTATTGCCACGGGTATTTCAAAATCGATTTGTACCACGCCGATTTATTGCACACTGGCAGATAATTTCCGCCGAGACGATAAAAAGCGTTATTTGAAGTCGTAAGTTTAAGGCATCTTTTTGAATGGGGAAGCTGCCAGTAATTCTTTGCCGTATTCTTCCATGGCCTGTGACTCTCTTTTTACATGATCTCTGATTGCCTGATTAAAGCCCCGTTCATCCAGCCAGTGGGCTGAAACGGTTTTTACCGGCAGAAAGCCACGGGCAATTTTATGTTCTCCCTGAGCGCCCGGTTCAAAAATGTTAATGCCGTGTTTGATACAGTATTCAATACCTGCGTAATAACACACTTCAAAATGCAGGCTGTCGTAGTTTTCATAACAGCCCCAGTGGCGACCATATAAAACATCCTCACCTTTAATGCAAATGGCACCCGCCACAATGCGCGCCTGATCATAGGCAAAAATAGCCAGTAACTTGTGGGCAATGGCTTTAAAGAAATCCAGCGACAGGGTGGCATGGCCGCTTTTTTTCATAAAGGTAATGGTGTAAAAATTATACAGGGCCTGCCATTGCGTCTCGTCTAAGTCCCTGCCTTCCATGCACGCAATTTTAATACCCGTATCCTGAACCTTTTTCCGTTCCCGTTTTATGTTCTTTCTTTTTTTCATACTCAGGCGGGAAAGAAAATCATCAAAGTCTGTATAGTTTTGATTACGCCAGTGAAACTGATAATCAAAACGCTGGATAAAATCATGCTGTTGCAGTTGTGAAAAATCTTCGGCCTGATTAAACAACCAGTGAATAGAGGAAAGTTTTTCCTGCCTGGCCAGCTCCATGGCAAGAGCAATTAAAGCCTGAGCGGTTTCTGTATTATGGTTCTGCGTTAACAGGCGAGGGCCGGTGCAGGGAGAATAGGGTACAGCAATCACCAGCTTGGGATAATATTCAATCTGCGCCCGCTGATAAGCATCGGCCCAGGCCCAGTCAAAAACAAACTCTCCATAGGAATTGGTTTTAATATAGGCAGGTGCTGCGCCGATTAAAATATCTTCATCATTATGAATCAATAAATAACGGGGATACCAGCCATAGGGCTGCAAACAGTCACCCCTTTCCAGGGCATAAAGAAAGTCGTGTTGAACAAAGGGGTTATTATCATGGACCAGTGCATTCCACTGGCTGGCGGGAATATCTTTAAGAGATTCTGAAATGGAAAATTTCATGATGTTTGACGCAAAGACGCGAAGGGCGCAAAGAAAATAAAAGAATGAGCTTTATCTTCTCTACACGGCTTTGCGTTCTTTGCGTCTTCGCGTCAAATGCGTTTAATCTTCCTGCTCATCCAGATATTTTTCCGCATCCAGTGCCGCCATACAACCGGCGCCGGCGGAGGTGACCGCCTGCTTGTAAATCTGGTCAGCCACATCACCGGCGGCAAATACACCTTCTACACTGGTGGCGGTTGCATTACCCTTGCTGCCTGCCTGTACTTTGACATAGCCGTTATCCAGCTCCAGCTGGCCTTCGAAAATACTGGTATTGGGTTTGTGGCCAATGGCAATAAAGATACCGGCGACATCAATCTCTTTGGTGCTGCCATCGACCGTGCTCTTGATGCGCATGCCGGTAACGCCGGAATCATCACCCAGCACTTCATCTAAGGTATTATTCCATTCGATGGTCACATTGCCGTTTTTCGCCCGCTCGATTAAACGGTCAGACAAAATCTTTTCCGAGCGGAACTTATCACGACGATGCACCACGGTTACATGATCGGCAATATTGGCCAGATACAGGGCTTCTTCCACCGCTGTATTGCCGCCGCCGATTACTGCAACCTTCTGGCCCCGATAGAAAAATCCGTCACAGGTCGCACAGGCGGAAACGCCCTTGCCCTTAAAGGCTTCTTCCGACTCCAGGCCCAGATACATGGCGCTGGCGCCGGTGGCAATAATCAGCGCATCACAGGTATAGGTATTGCTGTCACCCACCAGCTTGAAAGGTTTGCTGCCCAGCTCGGTGGTGTGGATATGATCAAAAATAATCTCGGTGCCGAAGCGTTCCGCATGGGCTTTCATACGCTCCATCAGTTCCGGCCCCTGTACGCCTTCATTATCACCGGGCCAGTTATCCACCTCGGTTGTGGTGGTGAGCTGGCCGCCCATTTCCATGCCGGTAACCAGCACCGGCTCCAGATTGGCGCGGGCCGCATAGACAGCCGCTGAATAGCCCGCCGGGCCGGAACCTAAAATCAGTAATCGACAATGTTTGGTGTCGCTCATAATGCTGTCTCCATCGAAATAGGGTTGAATCAACTGGCGTCTATATTAACAAAACTTGAAACATCTAACTCGCTTAATTCACAGGGGATTAATGGCCTGGGCGCCTTATGATTATCAATTTCTGAAATGCTTCGTTATTTTCAGTAAACAGTCCGGGCCGGCCCTGTGCAATCCTGCCGAATCGCTTATAATGCAGACACTATAAAAATGCTCAGGACAACTCATTGGCTCAGGCTCGCCGTACTCAAGAATCCAGTCGTTTATCCGGTTTAACCATCCACATTGGTCGTGGTCTGCGTGAGGCCGCCCTGTTTATATTACTGGCGCTGGCGTCTTTTCTGGCAATCGCCCTGATTACCTACAATATCCAGGATCCCGGCTGGTCCTATACCGGCCCCCGTGAAGGGGTGCAGAATGCGGCCGGCACTGTGGGTGCCTGGGTGGCGGATGTACTGCTATATCTATTTGGTTATCTGGCCTTTCTGTTTCCGGTGATGATTGCCTATAGCGGCTGGCTGGTATTGCGTGGTCGCCGGGAAGAGGGGGTGGATTATCATGTGCTGGGGATTCGCTGGTTCGGTTTCTTTATTACCCTGGCCAGTGGTTGTGCATTGGCCAGCCTTCACTTTGTGATTCCCGCCGGATTATTGCCGCTGGATGGAGGCGGTATTTTAGGCCGCTGGATGGGGGATGGTCTGGCCACGGTTTTTGGCCTGCTGGGTTCCACCCTGCTACTGCTGGCGGTGCTGCTGGCAGGCATTACATTATTTACCGGCCTGTCCTGGCTGGGGGTGATGGACATGACCGGCGCTGCCGTGCTCTGGACTTTTGATTATCTGCGCAGCCAGTATTTTCGTTTGCGTGAATACCAGCAGCAGAAAAAGCAGGGGGAGCAGGCCCGCGAGAAGCGGGAGCAGGTGGTTAAGGCCGATAAAAAGAAAAAGCAAAAGCGCAAAAAGACAGTGCGTATCGAGCCGGTTATTGAGCCTGTTGAACTTAGCGAACGCCACCATCGGGAACAGCAGATTTCATTATTTGATGAAGAAGGCGAGGCTTCCGAACTGCCACCATTGCGATTGCTGGATGATGCCATTAAATCGGATAAGGGCCTATCCCCCGAAGCGCTGGAAGCTGTCTCCCGTCTGGTTGAACTGAAGCTGGCGGATTTTAATATTGAGGTGGAAGTGGTTGCCGTGCATCCGGGGCCGGTGATTACCCGGTTTGAAATTCAGCCGGCACCGGGCATCAAGGCCAGCCGTATTACCTCCCTTTCAACGGATTTAGCCCGTTCTTTATCCGTGCAAAGTGTGCGAGTGGTGGAAGTGATTCCCGGTAAAACGGTGATTGGTCTGGAGCTGCCAAATGAGCATCGGGAAATTGTTTACTTAAGCGAGATTCTTAAATCCAGAGCCTATGATAAAGCCGCTTCACCGCTGACTGTAGCCCTGGGCAAGGATATATCCGGCCAGCCGGTGGTGGCGGATCTGGCTAAAATGCCTCATCTGCTGGTGGCTGGTACCACCGGCTCCGGTAAGTCGGTGGGCATTAACACCATGTTGGTGAGCTTGCTGTATAAAAGCTCACCCGATGAAGTGCGGCTGATTTTAATTGACCCGAAAATGCTGGAACTGAATGTTTATGATGATATTCCCCATCTGCTCACCCCGGTGGTCACGGATATGTCGGAGGCGGCCAATGCACTGCGCTGGTGTGTGGGGGAAATGGAAAATCGCTACCGCCTGATGGCCGCATTGGGGGTGCGTAATATCACCGGCTATAACCGCAAAATAAAAGAGGCGGAAGAGGCCGGGGAGCCTATTAAAGATCCTCTTTATAATCCTGAGCTGGATTTCAGCGGCAATAATGAAGCGCCGGATCTCAAACACATGCCCTATGTGGTGGTGATAGTGGATGAGTTTGCCGACCTGATTATGGTGGTGGGCAAGAAGATCGAAGAGCTGATTGCCCGGCTGGCGCAAAAAGCCCGTGCCTGTGGCATCCATTTAATACTCGCCACCCAGCGGCCTTCCGTGGATGTGATTACCGGCCTGATCAAATCCAATATTCCCAGCCGCATTGCCTTCCAGGTGTCATCCAAGGTGGACTCCCGAACCATTCTGGATCAGATGGGCGCTGAGCAGTTACTGGGCCACGGTGACATGCTGTATTTATCCGTGGGCAGCAGTATTCCGGAACGGGTGCACGGGGCTTTTGTGGATGACCATGAAGTACACGCGGTGGTGGCCCATATTAAATCCCAGGGCAAGCCCAAGTATATTGAAAATTTAATTGCCGATAATTCTGATACGGTGCTGCTGCCCGGTGAAGCCCAGGAGCGTTCCAAAGATGCGGAATCGGATCCCCTGTATGATGAAGCAGTATTGATTGTGACCGATTCCGGCAAGGCGTCGATCTCCTATTTGCAGCGGCGTTTAAAAGTGGGTTATAACCGGGCGGCCCGTATGATTGAAGATATGGAAGCGGCCGGGGTGGTAAGCGCCGTGGGCAGTAATGGACAAAGGCAGGTGCTGGCGCCCCCACCGCAGGAACCGTGATTCTTGGCGCGAAGGGTTTATTGTTTAAAGAATAGTGTTTGTGTATTGGCCTGGTAGATGAGTCTTGCAGGCAGTTAATACTCACTGGATTCCGGCCTTCGCCGGAATGACAATATAGGTTTAATGGTAAAACATATTGTCATCCCGGTATGCTTTTAGGCCCGGATCCAGCATGAATAACCGCAATAAAAAACAAAACATAAAAAATTATATCGAGAACATAATGCAAAAAGTTTTAAGCCTGTTAATACTCTGTCTGCTGCAATTCACATCACCCGCACAGGCAGAAACATCCATTGATTTATTACAGACATTTTTAAAAAATACCAATACCCTGAAGGCCGACTTTCAGCAAAAACTGTTTGACCCCCGCGGCGCTTTATTACAGCAATCGGTTGGCACCTTTACCCTGAAACGACCGGGGCGGTTTATCTGGGATTATGTTTTACCCTATCCACAGAAAATTATTTCCAATGGTAAAAAGATCTGGATTTATGATACGGAGCTGGAGCAGGTCACCATTAAACCCTACCAGCAAATGCTCAGTGGCACTCCCGTATTATTGCTGGAAAATAACAGTGATTTAAAAAAGGACTTTCAGATTATCGATTTAGGTCTGGAGAATAATCAGCACTGGTTATCCCTGTTACCAAAATCAGAAGATAAAGCCTTTAAGGAGATTATTGTGGGCATGACGGATGAGGGTTTAAAAACCATGAAGCTGATTGATGGTTTTGAGCAAACCACGGTCATTGAATTTGAACGGGCCATTGTCAATCTGCCACTCAAGGATGA
>JALTRC010000514.1 GCA_026998145.1 Gammaproteobacteria bacterium | reverse complement strand
ACAGGCGGGAATATAGGCATTACGCAGCAAGCTTTTATCACAGGCATCACGATAACGAATAATTGTTGTATTAACATGCACCGGAGTGGCTACAACAACCCTTTGAGGAACCGGAACAGTCCGGTAATGGCTATGTTCAACCGGGCTGATAACACAGGAGGAAAGCAACAGACCAGACAAAGCAACCAAAAGAACTTTTGCAAACATATCAAACACCATTACTAAAAACCGCGAACACTAATCCGCATCATAACCCAGATTAGGCGCCAGCCATCTTTCTGCCTCAGCCAGATTCATACCTTTACGTCTGGCATAATCTTCCACCTGATCCCGGTTGATTTTTGCCACGGCAAAATATTTTGCATCCGGGTTGGCAAAATACCAGCCACTCACCGAAGCCGCCGGCAGCATGGCAAAACTTTCTGTAATACTAATGCCCGCATTTTCATCCGGCTTTAACAATTCCCACAGGCTGGTTTTTTCTGTGTGATCCGGGCAGGCCGGATAACCGGGTGCCGGACGAATTCCCTTATAGGACTCTTTAATCAGTTCTTCGTTCTGTAAGTTTTCATCTTCCGCATACGCCCAGATTTCCTTGCGCACTTTTAAATGCATTAATTCCGCAAAGGCTTCGGCCAGACGATCCGCCAGCACTTTTAGCATAATTGAAGAATAATCATCATGGTCTTTTTCAAAACGGGCCACATGCTCATCAATACCAATACCGGTGGTGACCGCAAAGGCTCCCATATAATCTTTTTTGCCCGATTCCTTTGGGGCAACCAGATCTGCCAGACAACTATTGGGGCGGCCCGGTGGCTGCTCTACCTGCTTACGCAAAAAGTGCAGGGTTTTAATCACTTCACTGCGGGAATCATCCGCATATATTTCAATATCATCACCCACACTATTAGCTGGAAACAGTCCAACAACCGCCTTCGCCGTTAACCATTTTTCATTAATGATTTTATCCAGCATGGCATTGGCATCGTTATATAATTTTCTGGCCTCTTCACCTTTTTCGCCATCATCAAATATTTTTGGATAGGAGCCTTTTAATTCCCAGGCAAAAAAGAATGGCGTCCAGTCAATATACTCGCGGATTTCTGCCAGCGGATAATCATCAATCAGGGTTAAGCCTAATTTTTTTGGCTTAACTGCCGTAAACTGATCCCAGTCGATTGCAATTTTATTGTCCCGCGCCTGTTGCAGGCTGGCCCATTTGGTTTGTGAACGACGCCCCGCATGTTTTTCACGCACGGTTTCATATTCGGCTTTTATTTCTGCCGTAAACGCATCTCTTAACTCAGGTGAAATAAGTTTTTGCGCCACACCTACCGCACGGGATGCATCCTTCACCCACACATTGGCGCCATCATAATGCTGATCGATCTTAACCGCCGTATGGGCTTTGGATGTGGTCGCGCCACCGATCATAATGGGCATATGATATTTCAGCCGCTGCATTTCTTTGGCGATATGCACCATTTCATCCAGCGACGGGGTAATCAGCCCACTTAAACCGATAATATCCACATTCTCCGCTTTGGCCGTTTCCAGTATGGTATTGGCCGGCACCATGACACCCAGATCCACAATCTCAAAGTTATTACATTGCAGCACTACCGAGACAATATTTTTACCAATATCGTGTACATCACCTTTTACGGTGGCCATTAAAATTTTGCCATTGGATTGTGTGGCACCGTCCTTTTCTGCCTCGATAAAAGGGATCAGATAAGCCACGGCTTTTTTCATCACCCGCGCCGATTTCACCACCTGGGGCAAAAACATTTTGCCGTCACCAAACAGATCACCGACCACATTCATGCCATCCATTAATGGCCCTTCAATCACCTGAATGGGACGATCAAACTGCTGGCGGGCAATTTCCGTATCTTCTTCGATAAAGGCATCAATACCTTTTACCAGTGCATGGGTAATACGCTCACCAATGGGTAGCTCACGCCATTCCAGATTGTCTTCTTTTTTGGCACTGCTGCCATCGCCTTTATACTGATCGGCAATGTCCAGCAGCCGCTCGGTAGAGTCCGGGCGACGGTTCAGCACCACATCCTCTACCCGTTCCCGCAATTCTTCCGGCAGGTCATCGTAAATCGCCAGCTGCCCGGCGTTTACTATGCCCATATTCATACCGGCTTTTATGGCGTGATATAAAAACACCGCGTGAATCGCTTCACGCACCGGGTTATTGCCGCGAAAAGAGAAAGACACATTGGAAACACCGCCGGAAATACTGGCATAAGGCAGGCTGCTGCGAATCTCACGGGTGGCTTCGATAAAATCCACACCGTAATTATTGTGCTCTTCAATACCCGTGGCCACCGCAAAAATATTCGGATCGAAAATAATATCTTCCGGCGGGAAACCCACTTCTTCGGTTAGAATTTTGTAAGCGCGAGTGCAGATTTCAATCTTGCGCTCTTTGGTATCCGCCTGCCCCACCTCATCAAAGGCCATGACAATGGCAGCCGCCCCATAACGGCGCACCAGCCTGGCCTGCTGGATAAACTTTTCCTCCCCTTCCTTAAGGCTGATGGAGTTGACTATGCCCTTGCCCTGAATACATTTCAGGCCCGCTTCGATAATGTGCCATTTGGAGGAATCGATCATAATCGGCACCCGGGAAATATCCGGCTCCGAGGCAATCAGATTGAGGAAGGTGACCATAGCCTTTTCCCCATCGAGCATGCCTTCATCCATATTAATATCGATAATCTGTGCGCCGTTTTCCACCTGCTCCCTGGCCACATCCAGGGCGGTTTCATAGTCCTCTTCCAGAATCAGCCGCTTGAAGCGTGCCGAGCCGGTTACATTGGTGCGCTCTCCTATATTCACAAACAGGCTGTCGGCGCCGATATTAAACGGCTCCAGGCCGCTCAGACGGCACTGCACTTCCACATCGGGAATCTGTCTTGGGGGGAAAGGCGCTACCGCTTCGGCAATGGCCTGGATATGCGCCGGGGTGGTGCCGCAGCAACCACCGATAATATTTAAAAAACCGGATTCGGCCCATTCACCAATCTGTTTGGCCATTTCCTCCGGGCTTTCATCATATTCACCAAACTCATTGGGCAGGCCCGCATTGGGGTGGGCATTCACATAACTGCTGGCAAAGCCGGACAGCTCAGCAATATACTGGCGCAGCTCATCGGCGCCCAGGGCGCAGTTAAAACCAAAACTCAAGGGATTGATATGATTAAGAGAATTCCAGAAAGCCTCGGCTGTTTGCCCAGACAGGGTACGCCCGGAGGCATCGGTAATGGTGCCGGAAATAACCACCGGCAGCTCCATATTATGATCTTCAAAATACTGAGAGATGGCAAAAACTGCAGCCTTGGCGTTTAAGGTATCAAACACCGTCTCCACCAGAATAATATCACTGCCCCCATCCACCAGCCCACGCAGGGCTTCTGTATAAGCCTCCACCAGCTCATCAAAGGTCACATTACGATAGCCCGGATTATTCACATCCGGTGAAATGGAGGCGGTGCGATTGGTGGGGCCGAGCACACCGGCCACAAAGCGGGGTTTGTCGGCGCTGGCCACAGCATCACAGGCTTCTCGAGCCACTTTGGCACCGGCCAGATTCAGCTCATAAACCAGCTCCTCCATCTGGTAATCGGCCATGGCTATGGAGGTACCATTAAAGGTATTGGTTTCGATAATATCTGCGCCTGCATTTAAGTAGGCAGTGTGAATATCCCGGATAATGTCCGGCTGGGTAATACACAGCAGATCGTTATTACCTTTTAAATCGCAGGGCCAGTCGGCAAAGCGGTCCCCCGCATAATCCGCCTCTTCCAGTTTATAACTCTGGATCATGGTGCCCATACCACCATCCAGAATCAAAATGCGTTGTTTCAGGGCGTCAAGTAACTGGGAAGTGCGGGGGGTGCTCATGGATAATCTACCGAAAAAATAAATATAAGCCGTTGATTATAACATTAAGGAGCCGCAACATACTTTAGCTGTGGGATGTGAGTGCATTTTAAGACCCCGTTCAGTAACGAAGTGGTAAAATCACGCCCATGACTGCCCTGCAACACAATCTGGCTTTATATATAACCGGCGCCCATGACTGTGGATATTATGATGATCGCCAGTCGGTAAACCTGATTCCCGACCCGCAGATTCCCATGAACCCGCACCTGTATAGTCTGCTGGTCAGCAAGGGCTTCCGGCGCAGCGGGGACTTTGTCTATCGCCCCCATTGTGAAACCTGCCAGCGCTGCCTGCCCTGCCGCATCGACAGCCGCACATTTAAGCCAAACCGCAACCAGCGCCGCAGCTTAAAACGCAATCTTGACCTCACCACCCGGCTGGTTTGCGCCCGTTATACGGATGAATATTTTGAACTTTACCAGCGCTATATCAACCGCCGTCACGGGGATGGCAGCATGGCCGACCCCAGCCCGGAAGAATTCCGGCGATTTTTATTATGCGACTGGAATGACGCCATTTTTATTGAATCCCGTCTGGAAGGGCGCCTGTTATGTCTGGCGGTGGTGGATTGTTTACAGGACGGCTATTCGGCGGTGTACAGCTTTTTTGACCCGGATGAGACCCAACGCAGCCTGGGCACCTTTGCCATACTGCAACAAATCTGGCTGGCCCGGCTATATCAGCGCCCCTATGTGTATCTGGGATACTGGATCGACCAGCACCCGAAAATGGATTACAAAAAGAATTTCCATTCATTACAGCTGTTCCGCCAGGAACAATGGCTGCCATTTACCACTATTTAAGCATTCTTTTTCTAAACACAGGAAAAAGTTGATTTATATCAATTAGTCCAGAGCCATTACCCCCTACACTCCCTTTCAACAAGTCGACACAAGCAACAAGTCGCAACCGAATCTCCTGGGGGGGAGTCTGAGGGCCGGATCAATTGGTTTTGATCTGGCCCTTATTTTTTGTTTGACGCAAAGACGCGAAGGGCGCAGAGTTTTTTATGGATATGCTAATGCTGCACAGAGACAGCCTGTTTACTATCGTCAAAAGATGTCAGATTGGGCATTTTAACCCGGCCAGACTTAACATTGATTGAAGTCGTCATTTCCGCGAAGGCGGAAATCCAGATAAGCACTGAACAAATCAGCATGTATATACAGACTCCGGCATCTGGTTTCAACTGCCTTCAAAACAACAAAATTTAAAAACTTCGCGTTCTTCGCGCCTTTGCGTCAAAACAACCCACACTTTAAAATGCTTTACTGCATCCCCATCTAAGCCTGTCATAAACTACCCCCTTTATCAGGAGCCATTATGACCATCGAAGACACCATTACCGAAAAACTGCAAGCCGGCCTCAATCCCCAGCATCTTGAGGTGGAAAACGAGAGCCATATGCATAATGTGCCCCCCGGCTCCGAGTCCCATTTTAAAATTGTGGCCGTCAGTGAGGCATTTAACGGCAAGATGCTGATTGCCCGCCACCGTTTGATTAACAAACTGCTGGAAGACGAGCTTCAGGTGATTCATGCTCTGGCACTGCATACCATGACACCGGAAGAATGGGCGGAAAAAGGCGCGGCGCCCGCATCCCCTCCCTGCATGGGTGGCGGCAAGTAATTGCCCCTGTGGCATGGATACTTTGCCCGGAATCTATTATGCTTGCTCAAATTCCTGAGTGAGCAAGCAGATACATGACAGCCCCCCAATCCAGCCTGAAACTCTCCGGCCTGAAAACCGCATGCAAAAGCTGTAGCCTGCATAACCTATGCCTGCCTTTAGGTATGGAGATTGCGGATATTGACCGGCTGGATGAAATCATCAAGCGCCGCAAGCCTCTGCAAAAAGGTGAATACCTGTTCCACAGCGGCGATGATTTCCACGCCATTTACGCGGTGCGCAGCGGCACCATTAAAACCTATATCGAGTCAGAAAACGGTGATGAGCAGATCACCGGTGTTTATCTGCCGGGCGAGCTGCTGGGGCTGGACGCCATTCACGATGAGCAGCATCCCTGTTCAGCCATTGCCCTGGAAACCACCAGCCTGTGCGAAATGCCTTTCCATACCCTGGAAGACTTAAGCGATAAAGTGCCGGAGCTGCGCCACCAGCTGTTTCGCATTATGTCCAAGGAGCTGGCCTCGGATCAAAGCCTGCTGATGCTAATGGCGCAGAAAAATGCCGAGGAGCGGCTGGCCACCTTTCTGGTGAATATGTCCAGCCGCCTTAACACCCGGGGCTTTTCCGCCACCGAATTCAACTTGAGCATGTCCCGTAAGGATCTGGGTAATTATCTGGGCCTGACCATTGAAACCATTAGCCGTACTTTCAGCCGCTTCCAGAAAGAAGGCCTGCTCACCGCCCAGCGCAAGTACATTCAAATCCTTAAGCTGGATGAGCTTAAGGAACTGGCCGGTATCTCTCCCCATTGCACCTCCAGCGCCAGCGAATGGGAACCCATGGCGCAAAAGTAGCCCTGCACCGACATCCCTGCCGCCGAGAAAAGCCTTTTTCGGGCAGTTTATTTTTTGCTTATATTTTAATCAATTCCGCAAGTGTTTGATTCTTCTTGGGGATTAAAAAAGCAAGTCATTTTTGTATAAAAATTTTAGCCCCGGGATATTTTAACCCCTCCCAGACTTGGGTAATATGAGCCGTCCTGAAAACGGACACGCAGATGCAAATCGGACCCTATTCCTTACCATCCAATGTGATTCTGGCCCCCATGGCCGGTATTACCGACCGCCCTTTCCGGCAATTATGCCGTCAGCTGGGCGCCGGCCTGGTGGTCTCGGAAATGGTCAGCTCAGATCCCGGCCTGCGTGGCAGCCGTAAAACCCAGTTACGGCTAAATCATCAGGGTGAGGCCGAGCCGGTCAGCGTGCAAATTGCCGGCACCGAGCCTCAGCAAATGGCCGATGCCGCCCGCCTGAATGTGGATCAGGGGGCGCAGATTATCGACATCAATATGGGCTGCCCTGCCAAAAAAGTCTGCCGGGTGCAGGCGGGTTCTGCCCTGTTGAAAAACGAGCCTCTGGTGGCGGATATTCTACAGGCGGTGGTAGCGTCAGTGGATGTGCCGGTAACCTTAAAAATCCGCACCGGCTGGGATCAGCAAAATCGCAATGCACTGGCCATTGGCCGCATTGCAGAAGATAGCGGCATTGCCGCACTGACCATCCATGGCCGCACTCGCGCCGATGCCTATAAAGGCCGGGCCGAGTACGACACCATGGCACAGGTCAAAGCAAACATCAGCATACCGGTTATTGCCAATGGGGATATAGATTCACCCCAAAAGGCAAAGCAGGTATTGGAACAAAGCGGTGCTGATGCCGTTATGATTGGCCGAGCGGCCCAGGGCAATCCCTGGATATTTCGTGAGATCAATCATTTCCTGGCAACAGGAGAACCACTGGCCGCTCCATCCTGTGATGAAGTCAGCCAGCTATTGCAGCAACATCTGAGCAATTTGTATGACTTCTATGGAGAGCTTATGGGCGTGCGTATTGCACGTAAACACATCGGCTGGTATTGCCGGGCACATAAGGGCAGTGAAGTATTCCGACAGCATATCAATGCTATCGAGGAAGCAGCGCAGCAGTTAGAAGAAGTCATAAACTTCTTTGAACATAAAAAAATAAAACAGGGTTTCGCCGCATGAGCACAATAAAAAATAATGTCATTCCAATGACAGGCCGCAAAGAAAAAAAACAGGCCAGCTTAAGTGAAAATGTTAAACACACACTACAACAATATATGAACGATCTGGACGGCGAACTGCCGGCCAATCTTTATGATCTGGTATTACAGCAAATTGAAAAACCCCTGCTGGAAACGGTAATGGCCCATGTCTCCGGCAACCAGTCAAAGGCTGCACAATGTCTGGGACTGAACCGGGGAACCTTGCGTAAAAAACTGCTGACCTATAGTTTGATTGACTGATTTTTTAATATCGATATTTGACGCGAAGGCGCAAAGAACGCGAAGTTTTTAAACTTTAACTGTTTTGAAGGTAGTGAAAGCAGATGCGAAGTCTGCATGTGCATGCTGACTTGTTCGGTGCTTATCTGGATTTCCGCCTTCGCGGAAATGACGACTTCAATCAATGCTAAGAATATTGTCGGGTTGAAAAGCGTAACCTGACCTACATCAATAAATATCTTTGCGCCCTTCGCGCCTTCGCGTCAAAGCCCCTAAACCACTCCCCCACAAACCGGCAATTACGGTATAATCCGCAAGCTAAATTTTAACCATCTCTGGACATTGATTATGAGTAATAACACCACGCCTGTTAGCCGGGCACTTCTTAGC
>JALTRC010000513.1 GCA_026998145.1 Gammaproteobacteria bacterium | reverse complement strand
AACCCAGTACCCCATTCATGGGGGTGCGAATCTCATGGCTCATATTTGCCAGAAATTCAGATTTAATCTGGCTGGCTGATATGGCGCGGCTTCTGGACAGGTCAAGTTCGATATTCTGAATTTCCAGATTGTCCAGAGTTTTTTGCAGTGAGGCCGTAGCAATAGTCACCTGTTCCTGCAGGTTTGTTCTAACCTGCTGGATTTCATTAATCATTTTATTCAGGCCCTTTTCCAGTGTGCCAAGCTCACCGCTTGAAATTGTTTCAACACGGGTGTCCATTTCACCCTGCTCAATTTTTCTAATGGTTCGGGTCAGGTTCTGGATAGGTGTTACCACACTTCGACTGATGCTGATGGCAAGGAATATGGTTAATACCAGGCCGGTAAAGGTAATCATTAAACCTTTTAACAGGCTGTCCAGTTGTGAGATACGGGTTGGCATACTGGAAAGGGTTACATAAACATGGCCAATATTATCCGGCTGATTTTTTCCATTGCTTAGCAGTAGCTCATCCAGGTCGGCCTCACCCATGTCGCTACTTTTAATAGTGGATTTGAATACATACTGATCTTTAGTGGAAAAAATATTGGCGAATATGCTGCTAAATTTATCGGTAGTAAAATTACGGGTCTTACTGATAATGGGTTTATTATCCGCATCGGTAATGGTGACGTTAATAACATCTTTTTCATTAAAGGTGCTGTTAATCAGTTTGTTGAGTATATCGGTATTGCCTGAAAATACGCCATATTCACAGGCCGGCGCCAGATGATTGGTGATTAACTGCCCCTTTTCAATTAACGAGTCTTCAATTCGCTGTATTTGTGTAAAGCTGAAATAAGCAGACAGGCCCAGGGCAATAACCAGGGTTGGGAGGATGGCGAGAAAGAGTACCTTTGTTCTTATATTCCAGTTTTTCATTTTTTGGAACTCAGCATTCTCTGGTATATGGTTTTTTCATCAGGCAAATAGATGCTGAGTGTGCGAGCAACAGTTTTATTGAGGGCAATAGAAAAATCGTCAGCATAGCTAGCGTTTGCTACAAAGGTTCCGTTTTGAATATATTTTTTTATAATGGCAGCGGTCTGTTGGCTAATCTGTTCAGGATCAGAAAAAATAGCAGCAATAGCGCCGGCTTTAACGTATGAACGTGAGAAGCCAATTAATGGCACGCCCTGATGATAGCTAAGCAGTAAAATACTGCGGATGGTTCTTTTGTTAAACGTGATAGGGTCGGGTATGGCCAGAATGGCATCACTTAATTTCACTAATGGTTTTAGTGTTGGAATAAGTTGTTTTTCTGTTGCAATGGTTTCTATTCTTATTTTTTGATTATTACGCTGAGCAGCCTGTTTTATCCTGTTTTTGAAAGTCTTTGAGTAGGAACCCAGAATTGTGCCGATTACTTTATCTTTGCCGAGAAGAATCTGGATAAAATGTATCTGGCGTTCGAAAGGCTGGTCGATAAATATGACTTTCCACAGAGCGTTTTTTTTACGAATTTTGCTCAGCTTTGTATATGACTGGGATGGAATTAGCAGGCTGAGCAGGGGAATATCTGAATTAAGTTCAAGGCTTTTTTCTGTGGCCTTTGTGCCCAGGCTAATTAACAGGCTGGAATTTTTAATGGGTGAGCGGGACAGGGGTTCATTGTTTATATTGATGGTGTTAATGCTTAGGGGTAATGAATCCAGCTTTTCATACAGGCTTTTAATCACTTTTCGAGTATAGGTTTTTTCACCGGAATATACGATGCTAATGGATGCTTCCTGGGCATAAGATAAAACAGAATATAAAACGCTGATTATCAGGCAGCTCAAAGCCAACAGGTGGGCAAGCAGCCTGTGGCTGTTTTTTCTGTCTGTTGGTCGAACAATGTCTGGATGAAGCGTTAGATTCATTGTGTTATGGCCTGTCCATCGGTGCGTATATATTCCATCTTAGAAAGAAACTTTTATATCAATGTAAAACTTTCTTTCCTGAAGGCTGCCGGCGCGATTCAGGCTGCCATCATTATTAAAGGTTGTATTATTGTAATCTGAAAAATTCTCGTAAAGATTCTGCCCAAGCAGAGCAAGCTCCATTATGCTGCTACCCATACGGATGGTGCGTGCAATACGTAAATCAAGTTTCTGGTAGGGCTGGGCAGAACGGGCGCCTGTGCGATCGCCCCAGTCCATGTCACCCACATTATAATAAACCAGGCTGGTATTAAGCCCGTTATTCCATTGTTTGTTTAGCATCAGGCCACCGCTGTTTTTTGGGGCAGTCTGATCATAGCGACTTTCGGCTGTCGCTTTAAGTGTAGTATTCTCAATATTAATATGGGCAAAAAAAGCATATAAATTTAGCTGTTTGTTAATTTGATAATTGAGTGAAAACTCCCCCCCTCGGGTGGTAGTGCCGTTAGCATTTTCAATCATCTCAACCGGCCCGGTGTTCAGGTCGGTACCGCCAACGGGCGGCCCCTGGGTAATATCAATCAAATCGGCGGTTTTATCGCTAAATAACTTAATATCCAGTTGCAGCTGCTCATTGAGTAATTGGGCATAGTAGCCCAGTTCCATGCTGGTAATTTTTTCTGCCCGCAGATTGCCGGGAGTGATCAGGCGGGTATAGGTCAGCGAATCGGGGAAAAGCGGATTAATGCTGGAAGGTGTCTGCCCATTGATGGTGATGCCCTGCGTAAAAGTAATTTTACCGGCTTCTTCAAATAATGTTGGGGTGCGTGTTGCGGATGAGTGGTTAAAACGTATGCTTTGTTCCGGGCTGAGTTTATAAATAATGGCCAGCCGGGGTGAAATATCATGGCCGCTAATATCGTTATCTTCCAGCATAAAGCC
>JALTRC010000512.1 GCA_026998145.1 Gammaproteobacteria bacterium | reverse complement strand
TTCTCAATACCTATATGGATAACTCGCCCAAACTGATTGAGCAGATGGGAGCCGCCCTGGCTGCAGGGGATACGGAAGCCCTGTTTCATACCGCCCACCAGCTTAAAGGGGGCAGCGGCAGCCTGGGGGCTTGCCGGCTGGCAGATTTGTCCCTGCAAATTGAGCAGCTGGGTAAGGCGGGTTCTTTAGAGGGAGTGGAAGATTTACTTGGCCAGCTCAAAGATGAATACGAGAAGCTATCCGGGCAATTGCAGGCTTATCTTTAAAAAATCAGCAAACGATAAAAAGGGCCACGTAAACCTGTATGGCCCTTTTTATTATTTGTAGGTGAAATTATCTTTACTAAAGCGCTGCGCCATCTGATCCTGTTTAACCTGCTTCATAACCAGACGCAGGGCTTCAAGATAGGGTACCACGCCATTTTTCTTCATAATGTCCCGGCCTTCCGAGCTATGTATGAATTTTATAAAATCCTTAATCTGTGCAATATTGTCACTGTCTTTGTCATAGGTCAGAAATAGTGGACGATACAGAACATACTGCCCACTTTGAATGGTGTCATAATCGGGATATTTACCATCCAGTTTTAATAATTTCAAATCCCGCAAGCGTGCGCTGCTGATTCCACTAATTGAAATAGCATCGGGATCTTCAAGCACGGCTTTTTCCAGTGGACCACTGGATTTAAAGGTTTTACTGGCAACAAATTTTTGATTGGGATTAGCAAATAGCAGCTTTCTAATGGTGTATCCAACACCGGATATTTTACCCTTACGAATAAACAGATGTATGGGGGCATCTTTTCCACCCAGTTGCTTCCAGTTTGTTATTTTACCTAAATACACATCGCGGATTTGTGCAAAGCTAATATTATCAACCGGATTATTTTTATTGACTATGACCACCAGCGCATCCCAGGCCACTGGCTCAAATTCTACACTCTGCTCAAGTTCATTATCCGGCAAATGAAAACGGCAGGAGCCGCCCATATCCGCTTTTTGCGCTGCAACCTGACGAATCCCCCGGGTTGCACCACCCCCATTAACATTGATTTTTATTCCCTTACGCTTTTCATAGGCTTTGGCCATTTCGGTCATATAGGCTTTTTTGCTAATACCACAACCTACCCACTCCATAGGCTGACCCGCTGTGGCCATAAAAGAAAAGCCCGTTAAAATAAGGCTTAATAACAGGCTTTTAAAAAATACAGACATTAAAGGTTTCTCCCACACTGAAACATGACAGTTTTATGACTTAAGCAGCTACATTTAGCAGCTTAGCATTATTATGTCGAGTTCTCAGCCTGGAATAGTTTTAAATCCTGGAACTGTGTCTATGATTACTTCTTATATTTATTGTAGCCAGACTTCAACCCGGCGATTTTTATGACGACCACCCGCATCCTCATTGGAAGCTACCGGCAGTGCATCTCCGTAAGATCTTACCCGCACGGGATCTATACCATTCTGCACTAACAAATCTGACACCCGATCGACACGAAATGTAGATAAGTCAAGACTAAACACTGGATGGGTCTCACTGGTTTCCGCAAAACCGAATAGCATGATCTTACTGTTTTTATTTTCTCTTTTTGATAAAAAATTCACCAGCCGTTGTAAATCACGCTTCGCCTTATTATCCAGACTTACCGAGCCTTTTTTAAATCTGAAGTTTAAAGACAGACGTTTACTATTTCGGGTCAAACTCAGGTATTCTTCAGGTAATCCATCATTCAGTTCCACATATTGTGCTTCAATATTTTGTGCAATAAAACCACTCAGACTGACAACATTCTGGCCTTTCTCCGACAGGCAAAAATCAATAAAAGACTTCACATTTTCATTTTTATGTAATTCAGGAACATACATATATAAACGTCGGGCAATGGCATAGTCTTCCGTGGCCACATCAAATGGTCCTGGCATTCTGGCTTCTGTACCTTCTTCTGCAACGGCAATGGCTCTTGAATTTCGCACATAGGCCAGACCAACAAAGCCTATACCCATCGGATCCCGTGAGACATCATCGGATAAATGGGCATTAGATTCATAGCGTTTTGCCTGTTTTACCAGAGCCGTTTTTTTGCCAAGCACCAGCGCTTTAAAGGTATCATAGGTGCCCGATTTATTATCTCTGGCATATACGTGAATATCGCCGGATAACTGTGTATCCAGTTGTTCCCAGCGGTTTATCTCACCTGAAAAAATTCCTTTGATCTGTGATTTGTTTAAACGGCTTATCGGATTTATCTGATTAACAATTACCGCAATGCCATCCAGGCCTATTACAAACTCTGCATCTTCCCGTGTCATTTCACCAAAGCGTTTCAGTCGATTATTTTCCTTTAATTTAATCGGCCGGGATGACATGCCAATATCAGCCTGATTATTCTGCAATGATTTAAAACCGGTGCTGGAACCGTGGGATTTTATTTCCACAAAATATTGCTGATTATTTTCATCCTGAGCGATAATGATTTTTTCCTCTTCATCCAGATTACGAGTTTTTAATTTTCTATATCCCTGCTCATATAACCATGCCTCAACCAGCTCTGGCGCCAGCTTTGCACCTATCGTATTTGAACCATGCAATCGCATCAGTACATGATTATCCGCATACAGGCTTGAAATCGAAAAAATACAGCTGAGTAAAAATAGAATTAAACGCATTGGTAAAACCTCTAAATAAAAAACCCGACTAATTTAGCCTTACTTTATTACAGCTTTATTAAACCCTTATATATTTTGTTTCTGTCATATTTAAGTCATTAGTACACGTAATAATACTCAAAATGGATGATTAAAAATGGATTCCTACTAAATATAAAGGGGCATCTATAATGACT
>JALTRC010000511.1 GCA_026998145.1 Gammaproteobacteria bacterium | reverse complement strand
AAAATAGAGGCTTTATTGAGTGAATAAATTTGTCCACACGATTTTAATCTCGGCTTTACTGCTTTTGCTTTCAGCCTGTGATGTCAAACCCTGGGTTAAGCCCTATGAAAAAGCGCATCTGGCTGACCCGATTATGTTAATGGATAGAGATCCCGTTTCCAGCGCTTATTTAGGCCATGTTTATGATGCCCGTGAAGGTGCGCGAGGTGCCGGGCTTGCGGCAGGTGGTGGTTGTGGTTGTAACTAAGTCAGGCTTCATTCTTAGCGCTTTATTGCTACTTGTCAGTCTGTCTGTTCGGGCGGCGATTCTGCCGGAAGAGCGAGCCGATGTTCTGTACCATAACTATGATGGTGGTGGTATTACCATTGATGGGCCTTCTGTATTGGTTCGCAAAAACTTTGCCGATAAAGTATCTGTGTCAGCTAATTATTATGTGGATAATATTTCAAGTGCTTCAATTGATGCAATAACACTGGCCAGTCCCTATGCGGAAAAAAGGGTGCAAAAATCAGTAGGCCTTGATTACCTGAATGAAAAATCCATTATCAGTTATAACTACACGCAAAGTATTGAGAATGATTACGAGGCGATCACTAACTTCTTTGGTGTGAGCCAGGAGATGTTTGGTGGCCTCACAACCGTTTCTCTGGGCTATTCGCTGGGTGATAATGTTGTAATGAAAACGGGGGATGATAGCTTTCGGGATGTCATGAAGTTTAGAAGTTATCGAGCTTCAGTTGCCCAGGTACTCACCAAAGACCTGATCCTGGCTCTGAATTATGACATTATTACGGATCAGGGCTATTTGAATAATCCCTACCGTCAGGTGCGTTATATTTCACCATCATCCGCAGATGGTTACACCTTCCAGCCAGAAGTTTACCCCCGTACTCGAACCACCAATGCTGCCAGTTTTACCTTGCGTTATTATTTGCCTTATCGTGCGGTTGTATTTGGTGGCTACCGTTATTTTATTGATAGCTGGGGCATACAGGCGGATACCTATGAGATAGGTTACGAGCATCCTTATGATGATAACTGGACGTTTGAAACCAATTTCCGTTTTTATACCCAGTCGCAGGCAGATTTTTACAGTGACCTGTTTCCTTTTGAAAATGCACAGAATTATCTGGCCAGGGATAAGGAGATGAGTGCGTTTTCTGATTACACTGTCGGTATTGGGGTTCGCTATGAGTTCGAATCTGAAAGCCTGCTATTTTTTGAAAAGGGTTCGGCGAGTTTTTATTTAAGCCATATTTCATTTAATTTCGATAATTTCAGGGATGTTACCGCAGGTAATTTTGCTGTCGGAACAGAGCCTTTGTATCGCTATACGGCCAATGTGATGCGGCTGTATTTCTCATTCTGGTTTTAATGCCTGTCAATTCAAATACTAGACTTTCTTTTTTGGCTGATTAGCTTATTTGTACAAATAACTGGACAAATGGTCATTAAGTGAGTTTAATTACTGACTTTAAAGTCAGTAATTAAGGTGCTTATGAGCGTATCAAGCTCTGGAGCTGAGCCTGTAAAGTGGCAGCGGCGTAAGGAAAATCGCCCGGAAGAGATAATACTTGCCGCTCTGGATTTATTTGTTGAAAAAGGCTATGCAGCAACACGGATGCTGGATGTGGCCCGTCAGGCTGGTGTTTCAAAAGGCACTTTGTATCTGTACTTTGAAAATAAGGAGGCAATTTTCAGAGCCGCTGTTGAGCAGTTGATTGTGCCTAGAATCAGTCAGCTGGAAGCCTTGCAGCAATCCCATCAGGGAAGTTATGAGGCGCTGATTAAAAAAATGATAATGGGCTGGTGGCAGAGTGTCTGGCATAGCCGCCTGTCTGTGGTTCCAAAATTACTCATATCAGAATCTGGAAACTTTCCCGAACTGGCACAGTATTTTACCGAGCATGTGGTTAAACGTGTTCGATATATATTTGTTCAGGCAATAGAGCAGGGCATTAAGGAAAAAGAATTTATTGAGCAGGATGCCGTAACGACAGCACGTTTACTGATGGCACCGATTATTCAGGCTGCTGTCTGGAAATATTCTTTTAAGGTGTTTGATGATGAACAGAATCCAGATGAATATATCAGGCAGCATCTGCATATATTCTTAAATGGTATACAACGGAAAAAACATTGAGAATCATTATGAAGCCAGTTATATCGGGGGTTTTTCTTCTATCCTGTTTTATACCTTCTGTCTATGGGGATGCTTTAAGTGTGCAACAGGTTATTGAGCGAGTATTGCATCATTACCCTTCCATTCGAACAGCGGCTTTGCAGGTTGAAGTTGCACAGCAGGAAAGCCTGCGCATTAACAGCCAGCTAGGCTGGCAATTAAATGCGGCAGGTGGCTATCGCCATGATTTTTCATTATTCGGATCACCCAGTAATCGGCTGGATTTACAGGCTGGCTTATCCAGAAAGCTGGCATCAGGAGATCAACTTGGGCTATCTGCAAACTATGCACGAGATAAATCCGATGTTCCCATCAGCCCTTTCTATCCTAATCCTGCCAGTAATGTCAGTATTGAATTAAATTATCGTATGCCTTTGCAAAAGGGCAGGGATAATATTGCTTTTAATCAGTCTCTTGAGAGCGCAGAAATCAATGCAAGTTTAAGTCAATGGCAGCTCAGAGCCTTGCTGGATAAACTGGCAACTCAGGTTATTGATTTATATTATGGCTATGCAGTGACTCAGGTGAGAATTGAAAATAATCAGCAGTCCATATCTCGAACAGAAGCGTTAAAACAATATCTCAATAAAAGAACGAAGCTGGGTATATCTGAAGATAAAGATATATTACAGGTGAATGCACAATTAAAATCCCAGCAGGCCCAACTACAGGCCATAAAGGTTCAGGGGGAGCAACAAAAAATATCCATGAACCATTTAATGAATCAAAACTGGCATTCTGATTTTGAAACAAAAACTGAGTTTAAGGCAATAGATAAGGATTATCATTTTGACGATATTTATACACAGTCTCTAAAGACAAATGCAGATATACAGCAGTTAAACAGAAAAATAAAGCTGGCTGAAAAACAGATTGCCATCCAGAAAGATAAGAGAAAAGATCAGCTTGATCTTGTTCTTTTTGTTGGGGATAAAAATCTTAGTGGTGATGTTCAATCAGGTTCTGTCAATGAAAATGAAGTGGTAGGCGGTGCAAGGCTTGAATTTAAGCGAGGGCTGGATGTATCCGGTTATGATGCGCAGATATATCAGGCTCAGTTACAGCGGGATATGGCATTACAGAATAAAAAGCAGGTTATGGAAGATGTAAAGTACAGACTGGCAGGCTTATTACGTTTGATAGAATCGGGTAAAAAAACCTTGCAGGCATATACGCAGAGTGTTCTGGCACAAAAGCAAAAACTTGAGGAGGCTCAACGCCGTTACCAGGATGGTCGAGCGGATACGGATCAGCTTATTCTATTTGAAAATCAGTTATCAGCGGCTATGCTGGCCAGAGACCTGCAATCTCTGGAGCTTCAGAAACAAGCCGTTAAAGTGGCCTTATTGCAGGGCACTTTATGGAATCAGGTAAATTTACCTGATATTCAAACACTCATAAAGCGGGAGCAATAAGATGCAGTCTATCATCCGCTTTTTTGTTGAGCGTAGTTTACTGGTGAATCTAATATCCGTTTTTTTACTGGTATTAGGGTTAGTAACATCCGTTATGCTGGTGAAAATTGAAGCCTTTCCCAATGTGAACCTGGATCAGATTTTTATTTCAGTTGCCTATCCCGGTGCATCACCCAAAGAAATCGAACAACTTATTATTACACCGATTGAGCAGGAGCTTCGTTCAATTAACGGTATCGATACAATGAAATCCCGAGCTTTTCCCGGTTCTGGAACCATTGTTATGGAAGTGGATCCGGATTCATCGAATCGTGCCCGTATGTCCAGTGAAATATCATTGGCTGTTGACCGGGCAAGGCTACCCAATGATCTGCCTTTTGATCCGGTGGTGCTTGAAATAGATGGCGCCGTTTTTCCGGTGATACGCATGTCGATTTCAGCGCCGCTTTCAGAGCTGGATTTAAAGCGTCTTGGAGATTCGATAAAAGATGATTTATTAAATGTCGATGGGGTAGCCAAGATTACGATACTGGGTGATCGAAAAGCAGAGCTGCGCATTACGCTTAAACCGCAAAAAATGATTCATCACCGTGTATCTGTTCGGGATATTAACCGGGCGATAAAGGGCTGGAACCTGAATTCACCCGGTGGGGACATTAATACATTAGAAGGTCAGAAAACGGTTCGTATCGTAGGTGAATTCAATAGCGTAGAAGATGCAGAAAATCTGGTGTTAAGGGCAAATGATCGTGGGCAGGTGATTCGTCTGGGTGACGTTGCAGACATTACTGAAGAGCTGGTGGAGCCGCAAATTCTGAATGATGTTGCAGGGGAGCCAGCCTTATCTTTTATGGTGTTGAAAAAATCTGATGCAGATATTATTAAAACGGTTGATGCCATTAAAGCTTATTTAAAAAAAGTACCCGCACTTTATGGTAATCAGGTGCATATTAAAACTTTTCAGGATTTTTCCCGTTTTGCGCGCATTCGTTTAGGGGTTCTAACCAATAATGGTCTGGTCGGCCTGGTGCTGGTTTTTGTCACCCTGTTGTTGTTCCTCAGATTTTCAGTGGCTATGACAACAACCTGGGGTTTACCCATCATATTTATGTCGGGTATTTTTATTTTATATTTATCTGGCATTACCCTTAATCTTATTTCCATGATGGGCTTTATTATGGTGCTGGGTATGCTGGTTGATGATGCCATTATTATTGGTGAGAATATTACCTATCACATGGAAAAAGGTATGGGGCCGGTTGATGCGGCAGTGAAAGGTGCGGTTGAATTGTTTGGCCCTGTAACCACAACGGTTTTAACGACAGTGGCAGCGTTTATGCCGATGATGTTTATGAGCGGTATTATCGGTAAATTTGTTATTGCCATTCCTGTTGTGGTTATTCTGCTACTGACTTTATCATGGCTGGAATCTTTTTTGATGCTGCCCAGTCATGTGGCGCATATCACCAATCCCAATAAACATCCCAGGGAGAAAACCTGGCTGTTGGGCCTGGAAAATATTTATGTAAAAATATTATCTGTTGCTTTACGTTTTCGTTGGCTAACGGTTGCTGTATCCATTGGTATTTTTGTGGCGGCAATACTATTAGCTAAAACCATGAGCTTTCAGCTGTTTCCACCAGAAGGTGTTGATGAATACATTGTTAAGGTAACCGCTGCACCGGGTACGAATTTACAGACCATGCGACAGTCTTTGCGTGATATTGATGGGGAAATGCGTAAGGAAATTCCTGCAAAATATTTACAGACTACACTGGCTAAAAGTGGTGATGTATCGGTTGATCAGGGAGATCCATTAACCCAGCGGGGCAGTCGTTATGGGCAAATTAGAGCCATCTATACACCGGCCGTTACGCGCCCGGATCACAATGCGCTGGATGATATGTATCGTCTATCTAAAACGCTACCGGAAAAATTTCCCCAGTATGAATTTTCCTTTACTGAAATTCGTCCGGGGCCGCCGGTGGGTCGCGCGCTGGAAGCCAATATCTCCGCAAAAAATGACAGGGATAGTGAGGCGGCTGCACGAAACCTGATGCAGTATCTGCATACCATAAAAGGTGTGACCACTGTTGATAGTGGCCTTAAACAGGGTGACGGGGAATTGCGCCTGGTACTTGATCGTAGCAAGGCGACCTATGCGGGTGTTGATCTGGCTGCGGCAGCTGAAGCGGTTCGTGCGGCATCGGGTGGTCTGGTGGTTTCCCATATAAGGCGGGGCACGGAAGAAGTGGATGTGACGATTCGCTTTCCACAGAATAATAAAAATGAGTTAAATACATTATTGCAATTAAGAGTGGCGAATAAGCGTGGAAAACTTGTGCCGCTGGAAAAAATCGGACATTTTGAAGCGCATAAAGGCTACACCACCATTCGTCATAATGCGGGTGTGCGTGTTGTAAATGTGGTGGCTGATGTCGATGTTAAGCAAATATCAAGTCGTGCTTTGAATAAACAGGTGATGGATCACCAGGCTGAGTGGTTGGGAGAACTGGCTGACAAGGTGTCGGTAAAGTATGGAGGGGAGGAAGAAAAAAATCAGGAATCCTTTACCAGCTTGCTGATTGCCTTTGTATTTGCACTGGTGGCTATTTTCTTTATTCTGGCTATTCAGTTTAACAATATGAGCTATCCCTTTGTGGTGATGCTGGCCATACCTTTTGGCGTGATCGGGGTGATATTCAGTTTTTATCTGCATGATCTTTACTGGAAGCCGATGCCCTTATCCTTTTTCTCCAGCATGGGGGTTGTGGCTTTAACCGGTGTTGTGGTGAATAGCTCTCTGGTACTGCTGGTGTTTATTCAGCGGGCCAGACAGCAGGGTATGGCCATGCTGGATGCTATCTTGCAGGCTGGACGTCGGCGCCTGCGGGCCGTCATACTAACAGCTACCACAACCGTTGTGGGTTTATTGCCTACGGCTTATGGCTGGGGTGGTCTTGATGGTTTTGTCTCCCCCATGGCTCTGGCTTTATCCTGGGGACTGGTTTTTTCGACTGTGACTACGCTGGTTACGATTCCAGCAGTGCTGGCGGTGGGCCATGATATAAACCTGTTTTTTAAGCGATTGTTTAAACGCGGTGAATTTTCTGTATAAAAATCAGGCAGATTAAGCCAGAGGAGGGGCTTAATCGGATTGAATGAAAGTTTTTTTATATTTTTATTAAATAGTAATAGAAAATCATCAGCTATTAATATAGAATGCCGCGCTCTACTGCAGTGGGTGATTAGCTCAGTTGGTAGAGCGTCGCCCTTACAAGGCGAATGTCGGGAGTTCAAATCTCTCATCACCCACCATATTTCGGACCGGTAGTTCAGCTGGTTAGAATGCCGGCCTGTCACGCCGGAGGTCGCGGGTTCGAGTCCCGTCCGGTCCGCCATATAAATAAAAAACCTTTCTGTTTTCGGAGAGGTTTTTTTATGTCTACAGAAAATGGACGAGAACCCGGGTTCGACAAAATCGCCGGGAGCGATTTTGAACCTTGCCGTTTTTCAGGCAAGGGCCCGCAGGGCAGGAGCCCTGCGTAGTCCCGTTTGCTATATTGAGCCTCTCTATTTTAGAGAAGCTTTTTTTATGCCTGAAAAAGCATATATCCCCCATTAATATTTGCATAAATATTTCTTAGTTCGGCCAGTATTATGGCGTGATATATTGGTCAGCATCTCACACACAGGTTAGAGCTTATTATGCAAATCGGTCCAAGAGAAATTGTCACACCTTTTCGCCCCATCCCCCTTGATGTACCTGAAGGCATGAAGCCAAATGAATTTTTTAACAGTACCGAGAACCTTAATGATCTGGTCAATAATAACGGGCTTTTGCTGAACCCGGAAAATCTGTTGCTTTACCGGAAAGCACTCGGGCATTCCAATCTGTTTGATACCTCTATTATTTATAATACCTCAAAAATTATTTTAAACCCTCTGGGGCGGCCGGTACGCCGAACCCAGGTGCCGGATCATGTTAAGCATGTATGGAACCGTATGAATCAGATTCTGATTGATTATATGGTTGAGAAGTACCCTGACCCTAGTGAACATTTAATTCTGGCAGGGGAGGCTAGCCTGGATGCAACCTGGCCGCTGACGTCTCCGGGAGTACCCAGTATCCGTATGTTGCACAATCACTTTATTGTGTTTGATAAAAAAACCATGAGTGATGCGCCTCTGGCTGATTCGGATAACCCGAATCTTACCGATGGTGGGCAGCATAGTTTATTTCAGGCCTATATGCGTGATGTGTACAGTGAGTTTTTTGATACATTACATCTTGAAATATTAAAACCGGTTAGTATTGGCTCTTCAAAAATTGAGCTAACCGGTTATCCTCAGGGCTTACCCAGCTGGGAAATTCAGGGGGGTGTAAAGGCCTTAAAGGACATTAAATTCTGGCAGGAGTATGATGAAATACTGAAGGGCTTTATTGATTTTTATCGAACTTTCTTTACCCAGGTTTCATCCCGTAATGCGCCTATCCCTAAAGATTCCTATTTCCCTGAGCAAATAGAGCGCAAACTATTATTTAATAATGACTTTCTTAAAACAGCCAAAAAAGTGCGGGATAATTGTATTACAGATGTAACCTATGCCAATGCGATCCGCTGGCAACCGGCCTTTAAACAATTGATATATCGTAATGACGAAGGAAAATTAATTGTAACCATTAGCCAGAATTCAATTGGTAATGCGATTACAGAGCTGTTGGGTGTAGTGGTTAAACGTGTGCCGGATGCGCAAGCTTACGAAAAAGATGAACCGGCTTTAATTGCCCAGTTACTGGAGGTTCGGCAGCGTTTAATTGAAGCCGATCTGGGTGATGGAATTGAAACGAAATACTGGCCCAGAGACTGAGCCGTATTTCGATGCTATTTTGTTGATAGTGATTGAATGACCTGAGTTAAAGCTGTATCAAATACCGAGTGGTCATTAATCATACGGGACTGTTTACACTGTAATTCATAGGAAAAATCTTCAGCGTCTTTAACCATCACCTTTGTGCCGTGACGGTCAACAAATATCAGCGCTGCTTCTTCTTCGATAATAACGGATAATTTCAAACGCCTGACGGATGAATCAATGCCGGTAAATACTTCATACCAGTTATTGATTTTTACCGACCTGGGCAGTAATTCTATTTTCTGCCTGGAAATTTCAGCTTTTTTCTCTGCCGGGCTTTCTTCCTTTTGAAAACTTTGAGGCTCTTCTAAAAGCGTGTCATTTTCATCATGCTCGAACGCAGAGCTATTGAGTAAATTGACATAATGGTTGTTAAGGTTTCTGATGCCCAGATATATTTTTTCCTTGTTCTGGTTTGTTGTTGAAAGCTCTGCTTCAATTGTATCAACCAGCCCAGGATAGGTGTTGTTTACATATAACCATTCCTGCTTGGACTCTATTGGCTTGAGTGTGTTGCCAAGTGTGGCCAGAACATCTGTTACCAGACTCCATTCTTTGCTGTCAGTACCATACTTAACATAGTGATGGAACATTAATGTAGACCAGTGATTTAAAATCAAAGGCTGAAAAGATGGGGGCAGGGTGACATGCATTAAATGGAATTGCAGTTCAGTCAGCACTAACTGGCGAGCATGTTCCTTGAATATAAGTTTTTTGGTCTGCTGCTCATTCTGGTGAAGTTTTTTCTTTTCGATTTCGGATAATCGGTTCAGAGCGCTGATAGCAGTGCGGAAACTGACGATGTTCTCATCAAAACTTCTGAGTAGCTGATTAATAATCAGCCCCATTGTTTTATACAGGGTGTTTTCTCTGTCTTCTATGCCTATACCCAGATGGGCGATGGTATCCAGAAGTATGCGGGCTGGGTGGCTGTCATTGTAAAAAAACTTCGAGTCAAGCAAAGAGGTTTTTATAACAGGAACCTGTAGTTGTAATAATAAAGATTTAATTGCGTCAGAGGTGTTTTTATCCCGCAAAAAAGCACCGAAAATCATTTCAACAAAATCAATGGTACGGCCATCAATCTGGTTGATTGAGCGGGGTGTTGCGGTATCACTGAGCTTTGCCATGCTGTTTAGCAGGCTGGACTTAAAACTATCCGTATTGATATTAACTTTTTGTCCGGGTATATATTCCGGCTGAAAGCTCAACTGGATATTGGAAAGGGCCTTGATAACATCTTTGCGGTTATAAAACTGTCCGCCTAATGATGGGCGTGATGCAACCTGTTTTTCTGTTTCTGCTTCATCATTGATGAATTTATTTATTACTTTATACAGAGATTGTGTATCGTCAACAGCCATACGTCTTCCTGCCTTATAGTAAGGACAATAAGTATAATGAGCACGAATTTCGTATATTCAGCCATTAGGGCTGATAGATATGCGCGCACCTTCTAAATGCAGTTTTCCTGCAAGGATGCTTTTAACATTTGAATTTCAGGATTTGAGTGTACCCCAGAGAGGGATGCAGAATAGCCTGAAAGGGTGACTATGTGAGCTTTATCACGCATTCAAGCGCTTCATATCTAAATGTAGAGCAGTTTGTGCCTTTTATCAATCTACAGGTAGCAATAAAAGGATGAAAGGCATAAATACTGCCATTTATGGTTTAATCGCTTCTATGCTTGCGGAGATGACATAATCCTCGATATTACTGCCGGGTGCCCAGTCCTTGATAAATGCCCTGGATTCATCTTTTGGCTGGATTTTAATTTGAGTAAAACCGGCTTTTTTCATAAAGGCTTCCAGTTCGTTAATCTGTGATGCACCGGATACGCAGGCAGAATGCAGGAAAGGGTCGTTTTTGATGTCATCAGGTAGCTCGGTACTGGCAACGACATCGGAGATAGCCAGGCGGCCACCGGATTTTAATACCCGGAAAGCGTCATTAAATACCTGCTGCTTATTGGGTGACAGGTTAATCACGCAGTTGGAGATAATGACATCCACGGAATTATCCGCCACAGGCAGGTGCTCGATTTCACCCAGGCGGAATTCCACATTGGTAAATTTTCCTTTAATGGCGTTATTGCGGGCTTTGCTGAGCATGGAAGGCGTCATATCCACGCCGATAACATGGCCTTTCTCGCCCACCTCCGGGGAGGCTAGAAAGGCATCAAAGCCACCGCCCGAGCCCAGATCCAGCACCGTTTCGCCCGGCTTGAGGCTGGCAATGGCCTTGGGGTTGCCGCAGCCCAGCCCCATATCGGCGCCATCGGGCACATTGGCCAGATCATCCTCTGAATAGCCCAGCCGGGTGGAGATCAGGCTGTTGATCTGGGCATCGTCCGAAACACCGCAGCAGCTGCTCTCCACCCCGCAGCAATCTCCCTGATTGCTGGCTTCGGCAACCTCTGCATAGCTGCTGCGTACCTGGTTGCGGATAGTGTCGTGCTGATCCTGTGTCATATTAAAACCTCTGTGTAAGTTGTTGTTCTTAAATAATATTGCTGCTGTTGTGGACTGAGTTTTTGCAGGTCTTCCGGCCTGTCCAGATCCCATAAGGTTTCCAGCCGGTTATGCTGCCAGCCCAGTTGGTTTATGGCCTGACAGGTCTGTGTATATACCTGCTCGCTGCCCCAGTTTATACCCTGAAAAATACGGGGATGGATGGCAGATGCGGCAATGAGAACATAACCCCCATCCTGCGCCGGTGCAATCGATAAGGGTGAGTCATGGCTCAGGCTATCCAGTGCGGCCTGCAAGTGCGACCCGTTCAGTGGCGGACAGTCTGTGCCAATCAGCACAACCCGCTGCTGGCTTTGCAGGCTTTGATAAAGGGCTTGAAACATGCGCTCTCCCAGATCCTTGCCCTGTTGTGTGCGCAATCTCAGGGGGTAACGGTTTTGCAGCTGCTGGAAAAACGCATGCCGGCTATCTGGGGCGCAATGTAATTCAACCTCCGCCAGATTGCTGCTACAGGCCATTTCCACCGTGGATTCCAGCAGTTTGCGATGTAACTGTGCAGCTCCTTTTGCGCCCAGCTCGGGAATCATGCGGGTTTTCACTTTACCTTCAAGGGGGGCTTTGGAAAAGATAATAATGCGGCTTTTAAGGTTCATTATTGCGATAAGCCTTTGCCAGCCTGTCCGCCGGAGTACCCAGAAAATAGGCCAGCCGCAGCCGCCACATTAGCAGAACCGTGGGAATCACCCCGTGCTTTTCCCAGCGGCGGCTGGAGGTGGTTAAAGGCCGGGAGATACATAAAGGCGGGCTGATTTTTTTCAGTTTTTTAGACAGGCTGATATCCTCCATCAGGGGAATTTCCTCATAGCCGCCCAGGGCTTCAAACAGGGATTGATACACAAAAATACCCTGATCACCTGTGGCAATGCGACTGATACAGGAGCGGATATTCATCAGGCGCTCTATCAGGCGAAAAACCGCCTGCCTGCCGCTTAATCGCACATTAAAGCGCCCCCATTGCCTGCCTGATGTTTGCAGGCCCTGTGTTATCAGCTGGTCTGCATTTGCAGGCACCTGGGTATCCCCATGGACAAACCAGAGTATTTTATGGCTGGCGGCTCTGGCGCCTGCATTCATCTGCCGGGCGCGACCAGCTTCTGTGGAAATCAGCCTGTCGGCCAGCGGTGCTGCCAGCTGGCAAGTGTTATCCCGGCTGCCACCATCGCAAACAATGACCTCATGTCCACGCTGTCGAAATGCCTGCAACGGCTCCAGGGTGGCTTCTATATGCTCGGCTTCATTCAGGCAGGGGATAATAATGGAAATGTGCATTATTCGCTTAAGGCGCCGCCGCAACTGGAACCCTGTCCGGCTGTACAGCCATAGCAATGGTCGGCAATCTGGATGGGTAGTTGACTGAAATCTGTATTCAGCAGATCTTTTATTCGGGGGCGTCTGTGATCCGCTGTTTGCAGCGGCATATCCAGCATCTGATTAAAATCGCAGTCATATACATAACCCTGCCAGTCAATGCTGATCAGGGATTTGCACATCACAGTTTGCAGGTTTTCCGGCCTGAAGGCCTGCTTAAGCAGCGCCATATAGTCATCAAACTGGCCTCTGGATACCAGCGTGCTGCCAAAGCGGCTGATGGGCATATTGGTAAGGCTGAGCAGCTGATTAAAATCAATACTGTATTGCTGTTTCAGCTTCTGTTTGTAGTCTGCCTGCAGGCTGTTTTGGGGTGGGGGTAGAAACGGGCCGCCGGGGTTGTACATTAAATTCAGCGTCAGGTCGCTGTTGTCTTTGCCATAGCCCAGTGCATTGAGCTTTTGCAGAGCTTTGATGCTGCTGGCATAGACTCCTTTGCCCCGCTGCGCATCCACATTTTCCGGCAGATAGCAGGGCATGGAGGCGACAATCTCCACCTGCTGCTGCGCCAGAAAGTCAGCCAGATCCTCCTGCCCCGGCTCTTCTAAAATGGTCAGATTGCAGCGATCAATAATATGCAGTTGCCGCTGGCGGGCTTCGCTGACCAGATAGCGAAAATGGGGGTTTAACTCCGGTGCGCCGCCGGTTAAATCCAGACGTTTAATGTGTTGGGTATCGATAAAGCCCAGTAAATCCTCAATGGTTTCCCGATACATGCTTTCCCTGCGTTTGGGGCCGGCATTTACATGGCAGTGCAAACAGCTCTGGTTGCACTGGTAGCCCAGATTAACCTGAAGTGTCAGCAGATCATCCCGTGTAATGGGGGGGAAATCAGTGCTTTGTAAAAGGGGCATCATGGCGTGCATGGGGGAGCCTTTGTTTATTGTGGTTTATGGATTAATGCTAATGCCAGTTAAGTTAATGGCTAAGTGATATTTCCGGTTGTTTTCGATAAGCCTCCCCCTTTGAAGAAGGGGGAGTGAGGGGGATTTCAATCTCCCCCGGCCCCTCTTTTCTAAAGAGGGGGGTAACACTATTGACGTTTATGTGTTTTCAATAGCCTGGAGCTTAACTGACGGGCACTGGGATTAGTGCTCAACAGGGAAGCCTCTGGCATCCCAGTCTGTCATCCCCATTCTGGCTATAAGCACCTGTTTAAAACCGTGTTTGTGTAATAAGTCGGCGGCCTTTAATGAGCACTTGTGGGTACGGCAGATAGTGACAATAGTTTTAGCCGGATGTTCCTTTAGCTCATCCATGCGCTGTTTTAATTCCTCCAGAGGAATCAGTAGCGCGCCATCAATATGCCCCTGCTCCCCATAATAATCGGCCTCGCTGCGTACATCCAGAATAATGGCGTCGCCGGAATCAACATGCTGTTTCAGCTCGTCCACCGAGATCATGGGCTGGCCGCGCCATTTTTTTACCAGACCGGGTAAAAAGCCCACAATCGCCAGCAGCGCCAGTGCCAGCATGATTTTCTGGATAATGGCTTCATCACCGGCCAGCGCCTCGCGGCCCACATAGCCCATATAGGTATAGGCAATGGCGCCGGGTAACATGCAGATATAGGTGGCCAGTGAGTAATGGCTGAGTTTGATGCGGGTCAGGCCCAGAGCGTAATTGAGCAGATTAAAAGGGAACAGAGGCACCAGACGCACAAAGGCCACAAACTTCCAGCCTTCGGATTCCACGCCTTCTTTAATGGCTTTCAGGCGACCACCGGTTTTGCGCTCCACCCAGTCAGAGGCCAGATAGCGGGCGGCAATAAAGGACAAGATGGCGCCAATGGTGGCGGCGGTGAGATTGTAAAAGGTACCCCAGTAGGGGCCGAACAGGGCGCCGCCAGCCAGAGTCAGCACCGAACCGGGAAAGAAAAATACCGTGCCGATGATATAAATCAGCATAAACAATAAGGGCCCGGCGGCACCGGCCTGGGTGACCCAGCTCTCCAGTGCGCCGACGTCCAGTTGATCCCGAAAGGCAATAGCCGCTGTGATACCGGCAGCAAGTAATATAAACAGGATGGCTTTTTTCATGGTTTTCTCCAGCGGGGGGGCAGGCTATTCTGGTTCGTTTTCCGGTTTGTTCCAGCTGCGGCGATTAATCACATAGCCGCTCATTTTTCCCATAAAGGGCATGGCCAGCATGCCGCTGATCCAGTTGGTCTGTTTGCTATCCGTAAAGCCGTGAATACCAATATGCATTTGCTGGTGTCCGCCTCTGGGCTGCTCCCGATAGGTGCCGAATAAGCGATCCCACCAGCTCAGATTAAAACCGAAATTGCTATTGGTTTCGTCATCTTCTGTGGAATGGTGAATGCGGTGCATGTCCGGTGTGACAATAAAAAAACGCAGCCATTGATCCAGCCCCCGGGGCAGCCCCACATTGCCGTGATTAAACATGGCCATACCGTTTAGTATCACTTCAAAAATAATCACCGCCACAACCGGCGGCCCCAGCACCACAATGGTGGCAAACTTGATCAGCATGGAGAGAATAATTTCAATGGTGTGAAAGCGGGCGCCGGTGGTGACATCATAATCCAGATCCGCATGATGCACCCGGTGCAGCCGCCACAGAACTGGCACCGCATGCACCAGCACATGCTGTAAATAGATAATCAAATCCATGGCGATAATGGCAATAATCGTCGCAGGCAGCAAAGGTACCTGATAAAGGTGCAGCAGGCCCCAGCCGTGTTCGGCCGCAAAGCTGGCCACGCCCACAGCCGCCGCCGGGAACAGCAGGCGCACAATAAAACTATTGAAAAAGACCAGCCCCAGATTGTTACTCCAGCGCAGCAGTTTGGATACTTTTAATTCCCGTTTGGGTGCGAAGATTTCCCACAGGGCCATAATGCCTAAAATACCCAGAAAAAAGCCCAGACGAATGCTTTGCTCATTGTCCAGAATAAATTCATCAAATGACATGGGAACCTCTTAACTTGTGTTCAAACGGTGGCGGCTTATAATAAATGCTTAAAGCAACTATTCAATAAATTACTTGAATAAAAGAATAAAGGAAAGGATTTTTATGTCAAGCGGCCATTTTAAACAGGACCTGTTCGCCCAGTTTGCCCGGGTGGGCAAGGCGCTCAGCAATGGTAACCGGCTGGAACTGCTGGAGTTTCTGGCCCAGGGGGAACACAGCGTGGATGCGCTGGCAAAAGTCTCCGGCCTCAGTGTGGCCAATACCTCCCAGCATTTACAGCAGCTTCGCCAGAGCGGCCTGGTGCTGTCCCGCAAGGAAGGGTTGAAGGTGCATTATCGCTTGAGTGGTGAAGATGTGGTGGAGCTGATGAGTGTACTGAGACGGGTGGCAGAGCGGCATCTGGCGGATGTGCAGCAGCTGGTGCAAAGCTATCTCACCGTAAAAGATGAGCTGGAACCCGTGCCCAGAGATGAGCTGCTGGAGCGGGTGCGGGATGATCTGGTGACGGTACTGGATGTGCGTCCGCCGGAAGAATATGCGGCAGGCCATGTGCCCGGCGCCATCAATGTGCCCCTGGACGAGCTGGAAGCCCATCTTGAGCAACTGGACCCCGGCCAGGAAATCGTGGCCTACTGCCGCGGCCCACACTGCATACTGGCGTTTGAAGCCGTGGCCAGATTACGGGAGAAGGGCATAGCGGCCCATCGTCTGGAAGATGGTTTTCCTGAATGGAAGGCGGCGGGCTTGCCGGTGGATATGGCGGGTTGATGGGCAGGGGTATTCACCACAGGGACACGGAGGTCACGGAGGAAAAGCGTTTTGTTTGGATTTTTCATTTCGTCCCGTCAGATGAAATAATGATGAGGAAAAATTTCATATCACCCGCACTTACCCCAAAACCTCTGTGACCTCCGTGTCCTCTGTGGTGAAAGCTTTTTCCCCACCCAGTAAATCTGTTTTTTACTTCACTTTAAACTATTCAGGATTTTCACGGCCATACTCCCATCCATTTTGAAAAGAGACCCGTATGTCCAGACATCTCATTTTTGTGTATAACGCCGATAGCGGCCTGTTTAATACGGTAACGGATATTGCCCATAAAATACTCTCGCCGGATACCTATAGTTGCAATCTGTGCGCGCTTACCCATGGGCATTTCAAAGTGCGGGATAGCTGGGTGAAGTATTTACAGCAGGCTGACGGGGAATTTGCCTTTTTGCATAAGGATGAGTTTATAAAGCAGCATGGGGATCAGGGCGTGGGCCTGCCGGCTATTTTTGAATTAAAGGATGATGAGCTGTATTTAATGCTTGGTCCTGACGATATAAATAAGGTTAAGAATATCAATCAACTTATTGATTTAATAGAAAAATAAGTCTGTTATAGAGGCTTAATCCTGATCGATACCTTCAATAATCGGGCAGCCATCCTTGCTGCCCCGGCATAAATTCAATAACAGTTGCAACTCATCCCGCAGGGTGGTGAGGTCTTTGATGTGTTCGCTAATGGTTTCCAGCTTATTGGCGGTTAGCAGGCGAACCTCATCCCGGGCATGTTGCGGGTCGGTGCGCATTTGCAGCAGCTGGCCAATTTCAGCCAGGCTGAAATTCATTTTCTGGGCGCGCTGGATAAAGCGTAGTCGGGACAGATCCTGGTCATTGTACAGGCGACGCCCGGCGGGGTTACGGGCAATGTTTTGCAACAGGCCGATTTTCTCGTAATAACGCAGGGTATCGGCGCTCAGGCCCAGTTGATTACCCACGTCACCAATACTGTACAGACCCATTTTCTGCTCCTTTATTGAAAAAACTTATGACAGATAAGAGCTAAGTTTAGCATCTGGAGTTGACTCCATGTAAAGAAAAATTGGTTGTTTTCGGATTGTTTGAATAGGTTTGGTGAATTCAGTAAATACAATAAGTTACAGTATATTTTAAAAGTGATTTATTGTAATTTGCGCAAGATTTTGGTGGTTTTACTCAATTGAATCTTTATTTTTAACCACAGGGAGCACAGAGGGTTTTATTGTGTTTTACCTTCGCACTTCTCTGTGTACCTCCGTGTCCTCTGTGGTTCAAAAAAAAGCACAAAAAAGGCCGGAAACAATCCGGCCTTTTAAAAACATATCGGGGGGAGGGTTTAGCTAAATGCCTGTCCGGGTTTTACACCCATTTTCTTCAGGATATTAGCCAGTGGGCAAAAACCGGTAAATGCAGATTGTAGAATGTTCACGCCCACAAAAGCTGTCAGCCATAACCAGTCTACAGAATGCAGTTGAGACAGGATAACACTGGCTAAAATTACGATGCCCGCAAAGGCCATTACTACGCGATCAATTGTCATATTTCATTCCTCATTTATAAGATGTTGGCGGATTCTATATTAGAAAAATCTAATAAACAAGTGTGGGCTAGGGGTTTAAAATGCAAGCCTTTAGTTGTGCCGAGAGTGACTTTTTATCTATGGGGCCTGGCTGAATGACTTCAATGCGGCTATGGGGCAGGGATTCAAGCTGCATTACACTGCTGCTGCCGGCAAGACTATTAATAAATAAGTCACCCCGGTCAGTTTTTAATAATGCCTTGATGCGCTCGGCTTTTAGCTGGCTAATCAGAGCCAGAATGGCCTGATAATCAAATATCTGCCCGGCATCATATTCCTGGCTCCAGCTTTGAAAGCCTGCATCGGCTCGGGGTGGCTGCCGGGAATCAAGCGGGGTAAATCTGGAGGCTTTAAAATCAATTGGCCTGCCGCCCGCTGCATGGGGCAGGTCCAGCCATTGTACATCCAGTTGCCCCTGTACCAGCCAGCCACTGGCGGCTTTGGGTGGCTGAAGTCCTTGCAGATAATCCAGAAAATACGCTTGATCCTGCTCCTTACACTGGTCGGTTTTATTAGCAGCCAGCACATCGCCAATGGCAATCTGATCATTAAACAGCTGGTTTTCCCGGTAGCGGCTGTCCTGTAGCTGCCGTGGGTCCAGCAGGGTGATGCAGGCACGCATATCCAGTAGCTGATCAAAAGGCGGGGAGGACAGTTGTTTGATAATCTGCCGGGGATGGCCAATGCCGGTGGGCTCAATCAGTAAACGCTGGGGACGGGACTGCTTAATCAGATCATTCAGCGCCACCTGCATGGGAACCCCGGCGCTACAGCACATGCAGCCACCGGGGATTTCCTTTACATAGGCATTCTGGGTGGCGATAACACTGCCATCAATCCCCATACGGCCAAATTCATTTACCAGCACCGCCCAGCGTTCATCCTCTGGTTTTTGTTTGAGCAGGTGCAATATGGCAGTGGTTTTACCAGACCCCAGAAAGCCGGTAATCACATTGCAGGGGATATTTTTCAGCTCAGCCATACACACATAAATAAGCCGTATCGCCTTTTACACTCACATCAAATGCACTATTGGCGGCTACTTCAAAGGATTCACCCGCCTGATAGGTTTTACTTTCTGTTTCGCCTGATAGTTTGATTGTCATGGCGCCGGAGACAACGGTCATGGTTTCCTTGTCTGCCGTATTAAACACATAGTTGCCTGCGGCCATTACCCCAACAGTGGCCGGCAAAGTATCCGTTTGAAAGGCAATGGATTTCACCTTGCCATCGAAATATTCATTGGTTTTAAACATGTCTGTTACCCATAAAAATAATCAAGGCAGGCATTATACGGCAATTTATTTTTTCGCCCAGCCTTTGAGACGCTGTGCTTTTTGCACTGAATACTACCGTTTATTTTCATAAACCCTCCGCTTATCCCCAAAACTGAAAAAGTAAAAATAAATGGAACCCTTTTGCCGCATCCGCCGTGTTAACCACTGAGGATCACAAACAAACAGAAGGTATCATCACTATGAAATTCAAATACACATCTTTATACGCTGCCATCCTGACTGCTTCTTTAGGTATGGTCGGTTGTTCATCCAGCTCTTCACCTGCTGCCGACTCATCCGTAACCGGTCGTATTACCGGTTTTGGTAGTGTCTTTGTTGATGGCGTTGAGTATGAAACAGGTACAGCCACGGTAACCAAAGATGGTGTACCAGTAAGTGGTGATGCCGATTTGAAAGTCGGCATGATTATTACCTTAAAAGGTTCAGCCAGTGGCAATACAGGTGAAGCGGCAACAATTGAATTTAATGATGATCTGGAAGGCCTGGTACAGGTTAATGGTTTAGCGTCTGGTGGTAG